>SCVQ01000450.1 GCA_004296865.1 Nitrospirota bacterium | reverse complement strand
GGTCAGGTTGCGCAGGAAGATCAGGATCACGGCCGCCGCCAAGAGCGAGCCGTGCAGGGCCTGCTCCATCAGGTTCTGAATGGACTGCCGGATGTAGACCGATTGGTCGAAGGAGACCCCGAGTTTGACGCTGGGCGGAATGCCGATCATGTTCGGCAGGGCTTTGCGGAGCGCGTCCACCACCGCCACCGTATTCGCCGTGGGCTGCTTGTTCACGCGCAGGTAGACCGAGCGCTGCCCGTCGGTCCGCACGATGTTGGTCTGGATGTCCGAGGAATCGGTCACCGTGCCCAGGTCGCGCACCCGGACGGGGCTGCCCTGCGGGTTGACCTTGACGATCACGTCGCTGAGCGGCTCGACGGTCTTGAACTGGTTGTTCGTGAAGACGTTATAGTCCAGGTTACCGGCCTTGATGTCGCCCGACGGGAGAATCAGGTTGGCCGCCTTGACGGATTTGACCACGTCCAGGATCGAGAGGCCCCGCGCCTGCAGCAGCGCCGGGTCCAGGTTGATGTTGATCTGGCGGATCTTGCCGCCTTCCACCGTGGCGGCGGCCACGTTGGCGATCTGCTCGATCTGGGGGGCGATCGTGTTGTAGGCCAGGTCGTAGAGCCCGCGCTCGTCCATATTGGGGTCCGCGACGGTCACGAAGGCCACCGGGATGTTCGACACGTCGAACTTGACGATGAAGGGCTGGAGGATGCCGGGCGGGAGGCTGTTCAGGATCTGGGTGACGCGCTGCATCACTTCCATCTGGCCCACGTTGATGTCGGCGCCCCAGTTGAACCAGATCTGGACCGAGCCGAAGCCGTGCTTGGCGAAGGACTCGACGTGTTCCACGTTGGAGGCGGAGCTGACCGCTTTCTCGATGGGATAGAGGACGCTCTGCTCGATGTCGAGCGGCGGCGCGCCCTTATAGATGACGCCGACGAAGGCGACGGGCACCTGGATGTTCGGGAACAAATCGACGGGCAGGCGGTCCAGGGAGGTCGCGCCCAGCACTACCATGGCGAGCGACAGCATCAGGATGCCGATGCGATTTCTGAGCGCGAGAAGGGTCAGCCACATAAAACAACCGTGAAGCGTGAGGCGTAAGGCGTCGTTCGTGAAGCGTGAAGCGTGAAGCGCCTGGGACAGAGAGGCGAGATACGCTTCACGAGGTGCGCTTCACGTCTGTATTCAGTGGGCGGGCCTGGACCTCGGTGCCGTCCTGGACCAGGTCCTTCCCTGAGACGATGACCTCCTCCGAGCCGGTCAGCCCCTTCGTGATCTCGATCCGTTGTTCCGTCCTGGCGCCGGTCTCCACCGGCACTTGATAGGCCTTGCCGTCCCGCACCACATAGACATACTGACTCTCTTCCAACCGGGTCAGGGCATCGACGGGAATCTGCACCGCATCCTTGTGCAGGCCGACCAGCACCTCGACCCGGGCGAACATGCCGCCCTTGAGCGCGAGATCGGGGTTCGGGAGGTCCACCTCGACGGTCATGGTGCGGGTGGCGCGGTTCAACGCCTGCACGACGCGCGTGACCTGGCCTGTGAACACGCGGTCCGGATAGGCCTCGGCGCGTACCTCGGCCGTCTGCCCGACCGTGACGAGCGGGACGTCCTTCTCTACGACCTCGATCAGGATGCGCACCCGGTGGACGTTGTGCAGGGTCAGGATGCCGCGTGACATGGTCGAGGTGCTGGCGGTGGACCCCGTGACGTAGGCGCCCCGGTCCAGGTTGCGCTCGGCGATGTAGCCGGCGAAGGGAGCCCGGATGTAGGAATAGGTCAGGTTCGTTTCGGCCTGTTGCAGGGCGACCTCCATTTGCTGGACCTGCGCATGCACGGACTCGATCTGGGCCACCGCCATGTCGAAGTTGACCTGCGCGGTGTCCAAATCCTGTTGCGAGACGAACTGGTCTTTGATCAGGGCCTTCATCCGGTCGAGCGTCAGCTTCGAGTTGCGAAGGGTCGCCTCCTGGCGCAGGACGTCGGCTCGCGCGGCGGCCAGGTTGGCCTTGGCCCGGTTCACCGCGTGGACGTAGTCGGTGTGGTCGATCTCGACCAGCAACTGGTTCGCCTTGACGAAGTCGCCTTTGTCCACGTGGAACTTGGCGATGTAGCCGTCCACCCGCGAGAACAGATTGACCATCTGGTCCGGCTGGATGTCCGCCGTGAAGGACAGGCGCACGTTGAGGTCCTGTTTGATGGGCGTGGTGGTGCCGACGGTGATGAGGCGGCCCTTGCGCCCGTCGGCTTTCGCGCCGCCGCCGGTCAGGCGAAATAAGGTGATCCCGGCCATGAGCAGCACGAGGACGACCAACAGCGTCAAGGCGGGATGGCGGCGGATGCCGTTCATGGGCGCCTCCGGCCTCCGCCGCGCAGGCGGGCCGACCCGGCCGCCAAGGCGCCGGTCCGGAGGCCGCCCAGAAACAGCGCGACGTAGTGCGCCACGCTTTCTTCGGGGCTGAGGTGGGTGGGCACCAGGAAGATCTCGTGCAACAGGCGATGATGCACCACCATCCCGATGAACGCCCGCGCCGCCAGCAGGGGGTCCACCCGGCGGAAGGCGCGCTCGCGGGTTCGCCGCGCGATATAGCCGGCCAGGTAGTCGTAAAAGACGCGGTGCTGGTTCCGGAAAAACATGTCCGACAAGGCGTGGCCTTCGAGCGCGCTGAACAGGAGCAGGCGCAGGAGCGTGGGGTCCGCCCCCCGCCGGATACGGTGCCCGGCAATCAGCGTGAACACGCGCTCATCGTCCCGCTTGGCCGCCGCCTCTTCGACCGCCGCCAGTAATTCAGGCAGCGACACTTTTTCAGCCAGGATCGCCGCGTAGAGCGCGCGCTTGGTCGGGAAGTATTTGAAGACCAGCGCCTCACTGATGCCGGCGGTCCTGGCGATCTCCTTGGTCGTCGTGCCCTGGAAACCCTTGGCGGCGAAGAGCGACGCCGCGGCCGCAATGATACCGGCCTGACGTTCCTGTCCCGAAGGCCGGAGGCCCCCGGATGGCCGGATGGACCCGGAGGGCCGGATGGACCCGGAGGGCCGGATGGACCCGGAGGGCCGTGAAGGTTGGGAGCGAGCGGGTGTTTTCATCGTCCGTTCAGTGAGTAAGTGATTACTCACCATAAAATATCACAGACGTCGGCGCCATGCCAATCTTTTCGTTGTGCCTGTGTGGAGGGGACGAGAAGGCCGCCGCTCAGCGCGGGCCGGCGTCCAGCAGTTCGCGCAGTGTCCGCAAGAGGA
>SCVQ01000449.1 GCA_004296865.1 Nitrospirota bacterium | reverse complement strand
GCACTGACCGACTTGGCCGAAGTCATCCTCGACCAAACCGTCCGTGACGGCCAGGCCCTCCTGGCCCGCCTCCATGGCAAGCCCCGGCTCACCAACGGGAAATCCTGTCCCTTCGCTCTCTTCGGATTGGGCAAATTCGGCGGGCGTGAACTCGGCTATGCATCGGACATCGAAGTACTCTTCGTGTACGGCGGGGCGGGAGGAACCAACGGTCGTCGGGCGCTGGACAACAGCGAGTACTTCGAACGACTCGCCCAGGACATTATCCAATCCATCGAGGCGAAGCAGGAAGGCATCTTCCATCTGGATGTCAGGCTCAGGCCGCATGGAGGGAAGGGGCTGCTGGCCAACTCTCTGGACGAGTTGCAGGCCTACTACAGCACAACGGGGCTCAGCGCGCCCTTCGAACGCCAGGCTCTGATCAAGCTGCGGTTTGCAGCAGGCGATCCCGCTCTGGGACGTGCGGTGGAGCGCCACCGCGACGAGTTCGTTTACAGTGAACAGCCCTGGGACCTCGCGGCAGCCCTTGCGCTGCGCCATCGCCAAGTCACGGAACTGGTCGAACGGGGCCAGACCAACGTCAAATACAGCCCCGGCGGGCTCCTCGACATTGAATACATGGTTCAGTACCTCCAGCTCTTGCACGGCCACACCGAGCCACGGCTTCGGACGCCGAACACGCTTGACGCCTTGACGGCACTGGGCGAGAGTGGAATCCTCACGTCGGAAGAAGTCACGGTTCTGCGTGAGACCTATCTCTTTCTGAGGGAACTGATCGACGGGCTTCGCATTGTCCGAGGCCATGCCAAAGACCTCGTGCTCCCGCCAAGCGACTCCGAGGCCTTCACCTTCCTGTCCAGGCGATTGGGCTATGCTGCGGAGCGATGGGAAGAAGGCGCCGCCCGCCTGGCGGCCGACATTGCGCAAAACATGGATCGCATCGGCAGGCTGTTCAAAAAGAAGTTCGAGGAAGGCCGGGGCTCCTAATCGTCCGCGCGACTCGCTTGACTCGCATCCTGGGCTCTCACCTGACAACCGTATACGTGGCTTCGACTATTCCCCCTCCCCTCCCTCCAGGCAGAGTCCGGCCAGTTCGGAATAAGCGCGCAAGAGATCGGACACCGAGAGGACTCCGATGATCGTCTCGTCCTCGGTCACCGCCAGATGCCGGATGGTTTTCTCCTTCATCAGCGCGATCGCGGCCGCCAGGGTTTCATCGTCCTCGATGCTGACGACCGGCTTGCTCATGCAAGCCTTGACGGACGTCTGGTTGGGGTCCAGGCCCTTGGCCACCCCCTTCCGGCTCAGATCCGTATCGGTGATGATCCCGATATATTGACGGTCATCATCGACCAGCAAGGAACCGACCTTCCATTTCGAAAGGAGCCTGGCTGCCTCCTTCAGCGTGGCATCCTTGTACACGCTACGCACGTCGTGCGACATGTAGTCCGCCACTTTCATCTCCGCCAGCACCCCTGGCTCGAGGCGATCACTGGACGCCCCTCCTCTCGACCGGAGTGTTTCCAGTTCTGCGATGCAGCTTTCCAGCACGCGCTTGCGTTGATGGAGACTCTCCCGGTCTGTGTCCTGGGCCCCGGCCTCCTGTGCCTCTTCCGGCAAATTCACGAGACTGGACGCTTCGCCGAGCTTTGCGTACTGATAGGCTTCCGACTGTTCGGATGACTCTCCGAACACCCGGCTGACCACACGCTCGGCGGTCAGGTCAAACTCATCGAGGGACAAGTTCGTCTTCCGCCTGGACAAGAAAGGTTGGAAACCGGCGAGTTGCTGTTTCAGCCGTTCGATATCACGGTCCACAAACAACCGGCGTGCCTGCCTGGGGTTCGTTCGCTTCTGCATGGCTCTCTCCTGTAGGGTCCTCTTCACAAACCAGAATTGAGAGTAAACTAAGCGGACAGGTCTGTACAAGAGGGCACAGGGGATTGACGACCGGCACCGGAGCCATTCCCGCACATCCATGAACCGGCCGCTCTCCGGCATAGCGGCAAGGGCTGTCAGAGCGCCCCCTCGCCGGTCTCTCCGGTTCTGATGCGGACCACCTCATGCAAGTCCCGCACGAAAACCTTCCCGTCCCCGATGCTATTGGTCCTGGCAACACGCATGATGGTTTCCAGTACGGGCTGGACCTGGCTGTCCGTCACAGCCATCTCGATCTTGACCTTCGGCACGAACTCGATCGCGTATTCCGTGCCTCGGTAGGTCTCCTTGTGTCCCTTCTGCCGGCCGAAGCCCTTGACTTCGGTCACCGTCATCCCCCGCACCCCGACTTCGGTCAGCGCATCTTTCACTTCGTCGAGCTTGAACGGCTTGATGATCGCCTCGATCAGTTTCATGGCAGGCTCCGCTTAGGCTATGGACAATAGGCTATGGGCGATAGACAAGGAACGCACTCCCTTCTGAATCTTCACCTCCAGCCTATAGCCCATCGCCCCGCGCCTGTAGTTATGAGTAGG
>SCVQ01000448.1 GCA_004296865.1 Nitrospirota bacterium | reverse complement strand
AGCGGTACGCAGGAACCTATTCGATGCGCAGGCCGTTACCTTGTTCTAGAAGAACAAATCTTCCGGGAGGAACGGATATGTTGAAGCTCTCTCTCACAATGGCGCTCGTCATAGGCATCGGCATCACTGGAGCGGTGGGCCAGGACTACGGGGCGCCGCGAGGCTACTACAACAACGGTTACGGTCCTCAGCAGGCGCAGGGCTGGCCGCCCAACAACCAAAACAACGGGCAGTTCAATGGGCAGCGCTATACGACGGTGACCGTGACGAACCGCGGCCAGAATGGGTATCCAGACCAGGTCGTGCAGCAGCAGGTCCTCTGCGGCAGCCAGTATTATGACGGCTATCGTCAGCGCATTGCCCGGTGCTGAGTCTCAGGCGACTTCAGCCCTTATCCAGGCGGCCACGACGCCGACGATTTCCCGAAGGACCTCTTCGTGGGTCCGGCCGGACCGGACCAGAACGCCAAAGGAGTGGTCGGCATCTTTTACGGGCCAGAGCCTGGCCCGTTTGCCCAGGCGCTTGACGACTCCCCGGATCAGTCTGGCTTCCGCGAGTGCGTCGCGCGTTCCCTGAATGAAGAGCTGGGGAACATGGACGTCGCTGAGATGCGCCGCGCGTTCGACCGAGGGCTTGTCGGGCGGGTGAAGCGGAAACCCCAGAAACACAAGGCCCCGGACATGGGGCAGCGGCTCCACGGCCTGCGCCTGCGAGGTCATGCGACCGCCAAACGATTTGCCGCCCGCGAACAGCGGGAGCGCCGGCGCCAGTTTGGCCGCCCGCTGGACCGCCGCACGCACCGCCGCGTGCGCGGTGGCCGGGCGATCCGGCCGCCGGGAGCCGGCTTCCATATAAGGAAACTGGAAACGCAGCGTGCTGACGCCGGCGCCGGCCAGCAGATCGGCCATGGCTTCCATGAACGGATGGGACATGCCGGCGCCCGCCCCGTGCGCAAGCACCAGCAGCGCCGAGGCGTTGGGCGCTTTACGATAGAGCGCCGAAACGACCGCGCCCGGCTCGACCCGCAAGCTCAACCGCTTCGCCGGCGGAGGGGATCTCACAGATCGAGGTCTGGTGCTGGGGTCAGAAGCGGAAGGCGAGACGGCCACCTATGTTGTCCATGCCGGGATTGGGAAAGGCGGTGTAGCCGTTGGAGACGTGCTCGTAGAAGGCCGAGACGCGGACCTTCGGCGTGATCTGCAGGCCGACCTCGAGCGGAATGTGGAAGAGCACGCGCGAGCCCAACGCCTTCTGGCCGTTGCTGGAGACATAGAGATTGTTGCCGGTCTGGATCGCAGGGCCGACCCCGATGCCGAAAAAGAACAGCGGGCCGGACCATTCCCATCTCGCATCGACATAGACCCAGCTCGTCTGGCCATTGGGAGCGAAGGAGCCCCCGATGACGGGCCGGATCGCGCCACCGAACAGCGGCAGCGACGGGGTGAAGGCAAGCTCGGCATTGAGGCTGACCCCGCTTTCAGTGCGGCCGGCAGCGACGATCGGGATGTCATGCGCAAGCACGCCGCCTCGAACCTCGTATAGCCAGGACTGGGCCACAGCGGATGTCGGAGCAAAGAGGGCGCACGCCAGGAATGACGCCAAAATCCGATCGCGCATGCAATCCCCCGAAATCGACCGAGGTGTTAACGGCCGAAGCGGAAGAAGGCTGCAACAGCGGGACAGACTCGCACTCTCCTCCCGTGTTCGACTTCCTTTCGATCTTTCGCGCGCGCCGTCAACCGACACTGACGGAGCTGCGCTGGGGCGGCGCCCTTCTGGTGATCGTGGGATTGATCGTCGCGACCGCGGCGCGGCGTGCGCCTGGCTGCTGGTCGATCTCCGCGACCGGCCATCTGATCTTCAACGGGCGGGCATTGCCGCCGTCATCTTCGCCTTCCTCGTGTTCGGCACGGAGTCGATCGCCCAGGGCGTCCTGCAACTCGTCCGCGGGCGCCGGAGCCAGGTGCTGCTGCGGATCATGGTTGTCATCGCCATCTTGGAGGTCATTGCCTCCGTCTTCCTGTAACGGGCGGTTGGGCGGCTCTGGCAATAGCCGATTCAGGTGTCGAACAGCCCGATAGCTACGCCCTGGAACGAAGAATCAGTGAAGGCGACCACGCGTCGCAATGCATATCTCCACGATCTCAGTCGATGGTCGCTGTAAGGCCGACTATACTTGCAAAAAGCAGTGCAGATTGCTGTCTCAAAGACAATTTGCTCCTGAATTCAATGACTTAGAGAGTAGCTTGGTGGACGGAGAAAACGCCTCTTACTAAGGCGGCTGCGCGTATCGGAAGAATTCACCAGGGCTCTGCGTTCCATCGTGCGCGCCACTTTCCCGTTGACAGCAGTAGCAAGGCCCGATTCAAGAGGGGCGGGAAATCGAAAAATTGCTGCAATCTCAAGCTAAACATGAGATCTTTCCACTATCTTGTTGATTC
>SCVQ01000447.1 GCA_004296865.1 Nitrospirota bacterium | reverse complement strand
GTCTTCTGGCTACCCCTGCGTCGCTTGCTTGCCAAGGTCATCACGCAGAAACCAGAGCAGCCAGAGGCCCGGCAACGCCGCAAGAAAGGTCAGAAAGAAAAAGGGACCCCACCCGACCGCCTCCACCAGATACCCGGATGGCGGCCCGACAAAGACCCGCCCAAGCGCCGCCAGTGCCGACAGCAAGGCAAACTGAGTGGCCGTATAGCGGTGGTCGCAGAGGGACATCGTGAGCGCCACGAAGGCGGCCGTTCCCATGCCGCCAGCGAGGTTTTCGATCGCCACCGCCGACACCATCACCGGATAACTTTTCCCGGTCCAAGCCAACACCATAAAAGAGAGGTTGGAGAAGGCTTGCAGGAGGCCGAATACCAACAATGAGCGGAACAGCCCCAGGCGCACCATGAGCGCGCCGCCTGCGAGCGCCCCAAGAATGGTCGCCCCCAACCCCATCGCCTTGTTGACCACCCCCACCTCACCGGGAGAAAAACCCATGCCCCGGATCAGAAACGCCGTGGTCAGCGAGCCGGCGAAGGCATCGCCCAGTTTATACAGGATAATGAGCAGCAGCAGCCCGACGGCCGGCGCCCGCGAGAAAAATTCACGGATCGGCCCCCAAATTGCCTCGTGCAGGCTCCGCGGGACTGCGACGGGGTCCATCGGCTCGGGACTGAACAGGGTCGTCCAGACTCCCACGAGCATCAAGCCCGCCATGAGGAGATAGGTCGCTTGCCAGCCGATCGACTCGGAGAGAATCAGCGCCGCGGCCCCGGACACCAGCATGGCAAGCCGATACCCGGTCACCGACACTCCCGCCCCCGGCCCACGCTCGTTCGGGCGCAGCACGTCGGTCCGGTAGGCGTCGAACACGATGTCCTGGGACGCCGAGGCAAAGGCCACGGCGAAGGCCAGGACTCCCAACATCATGTGGGCTTTTCCCGCACCAGTCGCGGCCATGGCGGCGATGCCGCCGATCAACGCGATCTGGGAGGCCACCATCCAGCCCCGACGACGGCCCAGCCACGGCGGGACAAAGCGATCCATCACCGGCGACCACAAAAATTTCAGGGTGTAGGGAATGCCGGCGAGGGTAAACAACCCCATCGTATGGAGGTCCACCCCGTCCACCGTCAACCAGGCCTGGAGGGTGCCGGAAGTCAGGGCCAAGGGAAGCCCCGAGGCAAAGCCCAGCGGCAACATCACCCCGATGCGACGGCTGCTCAGACTCTCGAAGACTTGCGGAAGCTTCACTGGCCCTCGCAGACAGGCTGACGGCACGATTCGCCATGGCTACGCTCTGGATTGCACAGCGGCTCAGGCTGCAGCCGACGGCGCGGAGGACAGGCTGGAAGGAGGGAGAGGCCCAGGAAACACCGGACGCGCTCAGAACGACCGGACACGAGCCCCGCAGACCGTTGCCCCGCGCGTGGGGAGAGCGACGTCAACAAAGCTGGCCGTTGAATGCGCAGGGCTTGTACCGGCTCCGATCGAACTCGATCTCTTCCTGATAGACCCTCTCGTTCCCATTCACGCCGTCGCGTTCCGGATCGTTCCACAACGTGTGGTTCCACCAGTAAAAGAGCGGGTAGGATTCCGTGTAGTAGACCGGGTTTCCGTAATGGCTCCGCGCGTTCTCCTCCACCATGCGACCGGTCACGTAATCCACCTCCCCGTTCCCCGTCAGCGAATAGAGAAACAGGAACATCCGGGCCTCATGGTCATAGAGCTCGTCCACCCGCAAGTTCTCATCCGGCTCCGCAGGAAGCCCGTCCTTGCTCCAGCCTGGACAAGGGTGCAGCAGCGCCAGGCCGATCACCGCCAGCGACAACCACCGTCCCGATCGCTTCATCAGCGCACCTGTGAGTTGGGCATGTTCAAACCGTGCACGGACAACGGCTCCGCCTTCTGAACGGACAGGCTCTCGGCAAAAATCTTAGAGAAGCCGTCCCGACCTGTCAACGAAACCCTGCGTGCAAGCCGACCGCTCGGCGCCGGCCGTTACCTCGGCCTGATCTGCATGATCAGCTCCAGTTCAACCGGCGCATTGAGCGGCAACTCCGCCGCCCCAACGGCCACGCGTGCGTGACGACCGGCCTCCCCGAACAGACCGACGAGGAGATCGGAGGCGCCATTGATCACTGCCGGCTGCTGCCCAAAGCCCTCCGCCGACGCGACGTGGCCGACCAGGCGGACGACTTGTTTCACGCGGTCGAGAGTCCCCAACCGGCTTCGCACAATGGCCAGCCCGTTCAGCAGGGAGACTTTCGCCGCCTCATAGCCCTGCTCCACCGTCAGATCCCTGCCCAGCTTGCCGGTCCAGGCCAAGGTGCCGTCGCGGAACGGAAGGACACCGCTGAGAAACAGCAGGTCCCCCGCTTCCACCGCCGGCACATAGTTGGCGACAGGCTTGGGCGGCGGGGGCAATTCAATGCCCAGTTGCTTCAACTTTTCGTCGAATGACACCCGCACCCCCTCCTTTTACGCTTCACGCCTCACGCTTCACGTTTCACGTCTTTTTAGCCCACCGCAAGCGAATCCAAGAAACTGTCGCCCCAGGCCAGCCGCTTGACGCCTAACGCGTCAGCGACCGTCTGTCCCACGTCGGCGAAG
This sequence comes from Nitrospirota bacterium, assembly GCA_004296865.1. Lineage (GTDB taxonomy): Bacteria > Nitrospirota > Nitrospiria > Nitrospirales > Nitrospiraceae > SCVQ01. The sequence continues at coordinate 4,872 of SCVQ01000447.1, read as the reverse complement.
GTACGGCGTGTCCCGAGGTTCACGCCCCGCGCAAGACGAGGCCCGTAAGCCAGGAGCGGCACATATTCTCGCGTATGGTCGGTGCCGGGTCCCAGCGGATCGTTGCCATGATCGGACGTCAGACACAGGAGGTCTCCCTGCCGCATCCCGCCCAGGAGTGCCGGAAGCCGGGCATCGAACGCCTCCAACGCTTTGGCATACCCGGCCGCGTCGTTTCGGTGGCCATACAACATGTCGAAATCGACGAGATTCACGAAGACCAGTCCGCGGGGCACCAGCGAGAGGATTCGAATCGTCTCATCCATGCCGACCTCGTTGTTCTTCGTATGAATCGCACGCGTCAAGCCGCGGCCCTTGAACAGGTCGTCGATCTTGCCGATTCCGACGACCGGCTGCCCGGCCTGCTTGAGCAAGTCCAAGAGGGTCTCGCCGGGCGGATCCAGGGAAAAGTCCCGACGACCCTCCGTACGCACGAAGCCGCCGGGCTCGCCGACGAAGGGACGCGCGATGACCCTGGCGACCTGATGGGGCGGCTTCAACAGTTTCCTGGCCTCACGACACATCCGATAGAGCTCTTCCACGGGGACCGCTCGCTCGTGCGCCGCGATCTGGAAGACGCTGTCCGCGCTGGTGTACACAATCGGCGCACCGGTTTTCAGATGTTCCTCGCCAAGCTCCTGGATGATCTCCGTCCCGGACGCGACTCGGTTGCCCAGCGCCTTCCGGCCGATCGCCTTCTGAAAGGCCTCCATCACCTCCCGTGGAAAACCCTTGGGGTACGTGGGAAAGGGCTGCTCCACGACGAGGCCGGCCATCTCCCAATGCCCCATCGTCGTGTCTTTCCCTTTGGACAACTCGGCCATCTTTCCAAAACAGCCGTCCGGCTCGCCCATCCGGCGCAGGCCGGGGAATTCGCCGATATGCCCCAACCCCAGCGCTTCCAGATTCGGCAGGGTCAGCCCGCCTACCACCGCCGCCACACGCGCCAGCGTATTGCTCCCGCGATCTCCGTACTGGGCCGCGTCCGGCAACTCCCCGACCCCGAGCCCGTCCAATACGATGAGAATCACCCGATTGATCATAGTCCCCACACAGTCCCTTGCCCTCACACGCAAGGCCGCATGCCGAGTCCGCTCAGCCGAGACCGCCCTCGCCCGTTTTCACCACCGCCTCGACCTGGCCCAAAAGAAATTCGTTCGTCACGACTTCGTAAAACCTGCCGGCCGTGGGCTGCCCCAAGCGAGGATGTTGTTTGTCCAAGAGGCGCATCGTCCCCTCGCGCACCACCACCTGCTGCATGGCGCCTTTCAGGTCCGGGTAACGGCCGGCGTACAGAGTCGTGGGCGCCTCATCGCCGGGCACCACCACCTCGATCGGCTGCAGGGAAATTTCCGTCTTGAGTTTGGCGAACCCCGCCTCATCCAACTCGATGCCGTTCAGATTATAGCGCAGATGGACTTCCCCTTTTTCCCCGCGCAGCGGGTCTCCTTCCGGAATCTCGTAGATGTCCACGCTGGTATAGGCGGGAGTCGTCGACTGACTCCGCTGCTTGCGTAACATCCAGGAACACGACGAGAGCCGGTCGGCCTTCCCGATCGCAGGGGAGATCATGATCCGATTGTTGCCATCATAGAGAAAGGCCGGCTGCTCTTCACTGAACACAAGCCCGATGCCCAATTCCAGTTCCGGCAGCCCATCCTTTCGACAGACCTCATTCTGCGCCTGCACCATGCCCAGCAGTCTCTTGGCCAGACCGCACGCGCGCGCCACGCTGAACTGGTGCTCCAGCACTTCTTCATATTCCAGGATGCTGAGAATCACGGCATCCCCCTCGATAAACACCTTGCCCGCCCCATAGGTTTCCAACAATTCATTGAGAGGGTCGAAGAAATTCAGGCTGAAATGGGAGGCGGGATTCAGTCCCCGCGTTTGCAACTCCGCCACCATGGTGGTGGAGCCGCGCACGTCTGCCTTGAGAATGACGTGGCCCAGGATCGTTTGCGCGACCGCCCCCTTCTCGTTCGCCGCCAGAAATTCGTAGAGCGTGTGGTTGGCGCGGGACAGCCTGATATTCTTGGGGTCCTCCTGCAATTGGATCCGGCCCATCGCGTTCTGGACCAGGTGATAATTGGCCAGGTCGCGTCGAAAGGTGACGAAATCTTTTAAAAATCGCACGAGGTACTCCCGCTGCTGTCGGCAGGACAACTGATCGACCCGTCTCGCAGCCTCGGTGAGGGGCTCGAGGGGAAACGTCTTCCCGCTGGCATGTTGCTTGTCCTTGACCATACGCAAGAGTTCTTTCCGCTTGGACGAACCGGACAGAAACCGGCGGAGTTGTTGTGCCGTCAGGACGGAGGCGTAGCCGCGGTACAGGGACACCGTTTCATATCCGGCCACCACCTCGGCCAGCAGCCCGGTCGCGCGGAAATGCCGCTCCACGAGGGCCACCAGCCGACGCTGGAATCGGATCTGGGTGGTCAGATCAGCCACAGCCTCTCGATCCTTCTCCTTCTTTGCATGATCAAGACGCTCCCGGTACAGGGTGGCGTTGAACAGGACATCGACATTGGCCGGCACATCGGCCCAGCCGTAGCTTTCCTTGAGATACGCGGCGCGGAGACGCTCCAGTTCGGCACAGGTCTGTTCCACCCGCGCTCCCAGGCCGGCCTTGCGCGAATCCGGCTCGGTGCCGGCCGAACCGTCGCGCGTCCGTTTCCGTTTGTTCTGCAGACGGTCGAATTCGGCGGCGAGCTGCCGATGGATCGCTTCGGCGCCGGCCAGCGCCACTTCGGTCTCGGCGACCGGCTTGGGACGGCGGAAGACGTACGGCAACGCGTCGTCGATCGCCGCGAAACTATAGCGGTCGTCCCCATCCTGCCCCAGCACAACGTACTGCTTCATCATGATCTCATCGTCCAGCAGGGCCTCCGCCTGCAGGAGAGGATTCAGCAGCACCTCCTCCGGAAGGGAATACCGCTCACCCAATAGCGAATGGCGCAGTTCTCCGACCGCTCCCTCCTCCGCCTTCCCCAACTGCGTGATCAACTGCCGGTTCAGTTTGTACCTGAGCCTGGCTCGATTGCGCGTCAACCAGCTCAGCCGTTCGGTCAGCTCGAGCCGGTCACTGTCCGAGAGTGAGCCCCCGGAGGACATCGCGGCTCGCAGCCCCTGCCTGAGTTGTTCCAGCTCCCCTTGCACATATTGCCCGATGAATCTGACTGCGGCCACCTGGACCAGCTGAACGAGCGCCAGCCCGCCGTCAAGCTTTGCGCGATGGATGGCCGCTTCCACCATGCCGGCATAGCTGGTCCTGAAATCCTCCCAGTCTTGCCGGGTCGGCCCCGAGGACTTCTCCCCCCAGCGGCCCAGGCCGATTTCCTGCTCCAGCATCGCCGTCGTCACCTGCTTGACGCGCCCCAGAAACTGCGGACTGAGGCGGACATCGAGATGGACATTATCGATCCCCTTCTGAAACCCGTCGAAGTCGATGTGGAGAGGGGGCTTGGACAGGAGCGGATAGACGGAGTCGGACGGATGGACCGGCCTGTGGAAAAGACACAGCAGACGACACAGACGATTGTGCAGCAATCTATGCATGGCCAACGAATCGATGCGCCGGACCGCATCGGCCGGCAAGAGGAGAAAGGGCCCGGCGCCCTACCACCGCTGCCTCGAAGGCTCCGGGGGCTGTCCCGCCAGCCACTCTTGCATGATCTTGATGGAGGCGCTGGTTCCGATCCGGTCCGCCCCGGCGGCCACCAAGTCGATCACGGATTGCAGGTCCCTGATCCCCCCCGATGCTTTGACCTTGGCTCGACCGGCCACGGCCTGCTTGAGCAGACGGACGTCCTCGACGGTCGCCCCGGCCGGGCCAAAGCCGGTCGAGGTCTTGACGTAGTCGGCCCCGGCTTCAAGGATCAAGCGGCAGGCCGTGAGCTTTTCTTGACGCGTGAGGTAACAGGTTTCGATGATCACCTTGTGCTCAGCCTGCGGCGTCGCCCGGACAACCTGGTCGATGTCGGCCCGCACGATATCATCATCGCCTGATTTCAGGCGGCTGATATTGATAACCATGTCCAGCACGGTGGCGCCGCATCCCACCGCCTCCTCCGCCTCACTCACTTTGATGCCGGTGGTCTGCAATCCGTGGGGAAACCCGATGGGGATTCCGACCCGGATGGCCGATCCAGCCAACGCCGCCACCGCCTCTCGCACATAACAGGGCGGGACGAACACCACCGTAAACCCATACTGCCGGGCTTCCGCACAAACCCGCAGCACATCGGCCTTCGCCGCGTCGGGCCGAAGCACAGTATGATCGATCCGGGCCGGCAAATCGGCCGGGAGGCTACCAGGCTTCATCGGGCCTCCTCATGAGAGCCGCCGGACGGGCCGGCGCTGGTACTTATCCACGGCCCGGTTATGCTCGGCCAAGGTGGAAGAGAACGCATGCGTCCCGTCGTTGCGGGAGACAAAGTACAGATACGTGGTCGGAATGGGATACAGGGCGGCGCGGATTGAGCCGGCCCCGGGATTGGCGATGGGACCGGGAGGGAGGCCGGTGACGCGATAGGTATTGTAGGGGCTGGGCACAGCCAGGTCGCGCTTTCTCAGGTTGCCGTCGAAGGACGCGAGCCCGTAGATGACCGTCGGATCGCTTTGTAGCGGGATGCGCCGCCGCAGGCGATTGTGAAAGACCGCCGAGATCAGTTCTCGCTCCCCTTCCGAACCCGTTTCTTTCTCGATGACCGACGCCAGGGTGAGCACTTGATGCAGAGTCATGTTCAGGTCCCTGGCCCGCGCCAGAAGTTCCGGCGTCAGCACCTGCCCAAGGCCCTCCACCATGGTCCTGATCACTTCTTTGGTCTCCAC
>SCVQ01000047.1 GCA_004296865.1 Nitrospirota bacterium | reverse complement strand
CACCATTCCCACGCTGGTCCTGGCGCTCCAAAATACGGTGATCCGGGCGGAGGCTGCGGCGGCCCTCGTGGCTTTCGGCCAGCCGGCCATCCCGCCCCTTCTGGCGGTGCTGAAAAAGGAACGGGACGAGAACATTCTCTTCCACGCGAAGGAAGCCCTGGCGCAGTTGGGGTGGCGAGCTGGGAGAATCTAGCACGTCGGCGCAGGGCTGATCGGGCGGGGCGCAGTCGCGCAAGTCGCAAGTCGATAAGCAAGTTGATTAGGATAGAGAGCGGGGCCGGACGATGCCGAAAGAATCACTGGAGACCCTGATTGCTGAACTGGTCCATGAAGAGGACTGGCGTCGGATGCGTGCGACGGCGGCCTGTCTGAAGGGCGGCCCGAAAGCGGTGGAGGGGCTCGTCCATGCCTTGGAGACCGGCAGCCCAGCCCTGAAGATGGAATCGGCCGGCATGCTGGCGAGGATCAGGGACCCCAAGGGCGGGGTGCCGCTGGTGCGCCTGCTTCAAGATGAAGATGCCTCCGTCCGTAAGGCCGGGGCGATCGCCCTGGAGCAGATGGCCGGGGTCTTGGACCGGGCGGCTGCGTCGGTCCTGGTGGCGGACCTGCATGAGATGAAAGACGAGGGGCAACGCGAGTCGGTGATCGGGCTGCTGGGGTTGATCACCAATGCCATCGAGCCCTTGTGTGCGCTGCTCAAGCATCCCGACGAGTCGGCTCGGCGGACCGCGGCGGAGATTTTGGAACATCTGCTGGATTCCCGCTCGGCCGATGCCTGCGTCGATGCCATGGGGGACCCGGCCGTTCGAGACATTGCAATCCGGACGTTGAAGAAACTTGGGGCCATCCGGGAACGGATCACGACGGCGTTCGACGAGCTGCGCGACGTCGAGGGGTCGAGCGAGCGGGAGGAGTCCCGCATGGCGACCGTCATTGACTTGCTGGGGCTCGGCCGCCCGAGCGTTGAAATCCTGATCGAATACCTGCAGGATGAGGACTGGCTGGTGCGCGAAGCCGCGGCGGACTTGCTGGGCAAAATCGGCGACGTGCGGGCCGTGGCGCCGCTCATGGAACGGCTGCGGGTGGATAAGGATACCGGGGTCAAGGAATTGGCGATCAAGGGGCTGGGGTTGATCGGGGACGCGCGTCCGGTGGAACTGTATATCGAGGCGATCCCGCTTCGTCCGCTCCGGACCCTGGCCATGGAGTCGCTGGCGAAGGTCAAGGACGTGGAGGTGCTGCGCCCCTACGAGGAATTATTCGAGCGGCTCAAGTCCGATCGTGACGGACTGGTGTCGTATAATGCCGGCATGATCGTGGACAAACTCCAGGCGATGGCCATGCAAGGGGTGCAAGGGTCGGGCGGTGCGAACCAAGGGGAGGATGAGGATGAGTGACGTTGATGGGACCGATCGGCAGACGGATCGGGTCGAGCAATTGCTCTCCGCCTTGCGGGACGAGAATGAAGCCCTGCGCGATCATGCGGCGGCCAGTCTCGGGCAGATGGGCCTGGAGGCCTTGCCGGGGCTGCTCGGCCTGCTGGCCGACGACGATGCGGTGATCCGCGAGGCCGCCACCAGCGCCATCGTCCGGATCGGTCCCGCCGCGGTGGAGCCGCTCATCGAGGCCTTGCAGGACGACGGATGGGCGGTGAGGGAACAGGCCGCCTCGGCCCTCGGCAAGCTCAAGGATCCGCGGGGCGTCGAGCCCTTGATTCGGGCGCTCAAGGACAAAGACGGAGCGGTCCGCAGTGCCGCGGTCTGGGCGCTGGAGCGGGTCGGGGATCCGCGGGCGGTGCCCGGCCTCATAGAGGCGCTGGCGGACGGTACGTTACGCGAGGACGTGGCGCGTGTGCTGAAAAAGATTGGGGACGTGCGCGCGGTCGAAGCGCTGATCGACGGGTTGCGCGGAAGCAATTGGATGGTGCGGCGGCACGCGGCCGAAGCCTTGGGCAAGATCGGTGATCCGCGGAGCCTCGATCCCTTGATCGAGGTGTTGAAAGACGAAGACTGGCTGGTGCGACGGAACGCGGCCGAGTCCTTGGCCCGATTGGGCGACCGGCGGGCCGTGGAGCCCCTGGTTCCGTTACTGGAAGATGAGAACGAGATGGTGCAGGAGACGGTGGAAGGCGCCCTGGCCAGCCTCGGCTGGAAACCCCAGGCAACCAATTAGCGAGGAAAGGCTGGAGAGCAACCATGGCAGATCAAGCTCCCGAGCAACCGGCAAAGTTGATTCAGATCGGCCCCAAGGGAGGGGCCAAGCAAGACGGGTTTAATCTGGTCACCGAGAAGGTGGTGGCGGTGAACCTGGCAGCCAAGCAACTCGAAGTGGAGTTGCTGGCGTACGACGGCAAGACGGTGATTCTGGACGTTGCGGAAGAGGTGCTGGCGGACCTCCAGAAAATCAAGCCCGGCGATGGGGCGACCATCCGGGTCGTGGAAGAAGGCGGCAAGCGTATCGCGAAGAGTTTCCGGATCCGTTCGAAGGATCCGAATAAGGCGAAGGCGGACGCGATGCTGCTGGACCTGAAAGACACCCATTGGCTCAACCGCAAGTATGCGGCGGAAGCGTTAGGGGACCTGAAGGACGAGCGGGCGGTGAGGTCGTTGGTCGAGGCCCTGTCCGATGAGGTGGGGGACGTCCGGCAACGGGCCTATGATTCGCTCATCAAATTGGGAGCCGCTTCGGTCTCCCCGCTGATTCCGTTGCTGGTGTCGGAGGAAGATGAATTGCGTCAGTCCGCGACCGAGATCATCCGCAAGGTCGGCAAGCCGGCCGTGGAGCCTCTGGCCGTGGCGCTGGGGGAGGCGGACGAGCGGCTCAAGGGCCGGATTATGAAAGTGCTGGACCGGATGGGCTATAAACCCAAGCCGAAGGACGATGGGGTGAAGCAACTGGGAGCCCAGGCCTGAGGCGCTGGATTTACGCGCCGGCCTTCGGGCTTTTGGCCTGGGGGCTTGTGGAAGGTCGGCCGACCGAGACGTAGTGAAAGCCCAGCGCGGCCATGCGGTCCGGTTCGTAGACGTTGCGTAGATCGATGAACAGGGGGTGGCGCAACGCCTTCTTGATCCGCTCAAAATCCAAGTTTCGGAACTGGTTCCACTCCGTGACCAAGACCAGCCCGTCGGCATCCTGCACGGCGTCGTAGGCATCCGCGCAGGGAATCATCGCCGGCAAGGTTTTGATCCCTTCTTCCATGGCTTCCGGATCATAGACGCGGACGGAGCATCCTGCAGCCAGCAACTGTTCCGCGATCGCCAGCGCAGGGGATTCCCGCAAGTCATTGGTGTTCGGCTTGAAGGAGAGCCCCAGCAAGCCGACCGTTTTCCCCTTGAGCCCGCCCATCGTGTCGCGAATCTTGTCCACCATCTGCAGCCGCTGGCGTTCGTTGATCCTAGCGGCCGCCTCGGCGATCTGCATCTCCAGTCCGGCCGCCTCGCCGATTTGAATCAGGGCCGCGAGATCCTTGGGGAAGCAGGACCCTCCGAATCCCGGTCCGGCGTGGAGGAACTTGGAGCCGATCCGGTGGTCCAGCCCCATCGCCTTGGCCACCACCTGCACGTCGGCACCCACCTTCTCGCAGAGGTTGGCAATCTCGTTGATGAAGGAGATCTTGGTTGCCAAGAAGGCGTTGGATGCATATTTGATCATTTCCGCCGAGGCGATGTCGGTGACCACGAAGGGGGTCTCGATCAGATAGAGGGGGCGGTACAAGTCCTTCATGATCGCGACCGCCTCGTTGCTGTCGGTGCCGATGACGACCCGATTGGGCCTGAGAAAGTCTTCGATGGCCGAGCCTTCCCGGAGGAATTCAGGATTGGAGACGATGTCGAAGCGGCAGCGGGTGGACTGATGGGCGTGAATGACGTCGCGGATTTTCTCACCGGTGCCGACCGGAACGGTCGATTTCGTGGCGATGACCTTGTAGCCGGTCATATGTTTCGCGATCCCTCGCCCTACTTCCTCGACATAGGACAGATCGGCCGATCCATCTGTCCGCGAGGGAGTCCCGACCGCGATGAAGATAGCCTGAGCTTGACCGACTGCCTTGGCGACATCGGTGGTGAAGGTCAGGCGGTTTTCTCGAAGTCCCTTAGTGACCAGTTCGGTCAGCCCCGGTTCGTAAAACGGGACGTCGCCTTTTTCCAGCCTCCCGATTCGCCTGGAATCCGTATCCATGCAAATGACGTTGAGGCCGAACTCGGCAAAGCACGCTCCCGTGACCAGACCGACGTACCCTGTGCCGATGATGCTGATCTGCATGTGGAACCCTTCCGTAGGATGTGCCCCAATGCTCCTCTCCAGAAAGGGGCGTGTAATCAGAGGCGAAGTATAGCAAGGAGCCCTCTATGTCGCAAGCACGCCAGGGTGATCGTCGTCCAGTTCTGACCCCGCCACGATGACGAGGTCTCGGCAAGACCGCACGCATCTTCATAGCATCCGTGTAATTGACACCCTCTGGCCGGTCCAGTACAATTTCTCACCCTAACGCAAGATTGGGCGCGAGGTGGGGAGGTGTGGTCCGTGGCGATACAAGGCGGGGCGATGTTACGGCCCCTGGCCGTTATGATGCGACGCCAGATTCGGACGATAAGTCCGGATGCGACGTTGGCGGAAGCCGCG
>SCVQ01000446.1 GCA_004296865.1 Nitrospirota bacterium | reverse complement strand
GGACAAGGAACAGTTGCGAGAGGAAATCCAGCAGTTGGCCTACGCACTCTACTGCCAGTGCGGCTATGAATACGGCCACGACCTAGAGCATTGGGTCGAGGCAGAACGTTGCGTCCTCGAACGGTACCAATGAGGTCGTACGACACGTGGATGCTCCACCGCATTCGTTGACTAGCTGTGCGACTGACCGTGCGCTTTTGATAGGTCAGTCTGTGAACGTCGACTCGAAAGGGGGATGAACCATGAGCTTTCTCCGTTCCATGCCCCAGGCGTCATTGCTCGACGTGTTTCGCGCGTATCCCGAATTGGCGAGGCCGCTGCATGAATTCGCCCACCGGCTGTTGCGAGGTCCGTCGCCGTTCACGGAAGGGGAACGCGAAGTGCTGGCAGCCTACGTGTCGAGACTCAATCACTGCGCCTTCTGCGAGGCTTCGCACACCGAGGTTGCGGTTAAGTATGGATATGACCGCATGGTGATCCAGCAACTGGCCCTGGACCTTACGCATGCGGATGTCGCCGAACGGCTCAAGCCGGTCTTTCACTATGTACGCAAACTAACCCTCGCACCGGACCAAGTTGACCAGGCTGATGTCATGGCCCTCTACGAAGCCGGATGGGACGAGACCGCCGTGACCCACGCGGCCCTCGTCTGCGCCTATTTCAGTTTTATGAATCGATGGGTTGATGGATTGGGGATTCAGGCCGATCCGGCGGTGGTGCAGATCGCCGCTGACATGCTGCATAAGAATGGCTATGCTGCCGTCATCGAGTTGCTCGATCACACACGCACGCCTGGCTTGCCCGAAACGAAACACGATGAAGAGCAGTCTATATCCTCATAGGGGGACACGCAGCGGAGTGGACCACACCGACTGGCGCTATGCCCGATGAGGTGTCCGGGCAGGCGAATCAACGAAGGAGTCGGGACAACCCTTTGTCGTTCACGATGGTGATCGCGCGGCCGTCGATGTGAATGAGGCCCTCGTCCCGGAACTGCCCGAGGGTGGTGCTCACCGTTTCACGGCTGCAGCCGATCAGATTCGCCATCTCTTGGTGGGTAAGCTTGACACGAAGGCGCGTGCCGGTCCCCTCAGCGACCCCGTCGCTGTTTCGGAGTTCCAACAGAAGATGGGCTAGGCGTGCCGGCACATCACGGAAGACCAAGTCCTCGACCCGACTCTGGATTTTCTTGAGCCGCAGCCCGATCAGCTTCGTGAGCCGGACCGTCACGTTGGGGTGCCTCGTCAGATAGCGATCGAAATCCTCCCGCCGGATGACGCAGACGAGCGTGTCGTCAAGGGCTTCGGCCGATGTCGTGCGCGGTGAATTTTCGAGCACGTCAAGCTCTCCGAATACTTCTCCGGGTTCCAGGATATCGAAGGTGACTTCTTTCCCGCTTGGGGCCGTGTTGGCAATTTTGACTCGCCCCTGCTTGAGCAGATAGACATTGCTGCTGGGGTCGCCTGGGAAGTACAGCGGCTGGCGTTTCTTGACCTCCTGCATCCGGGTGATCCGTTCCATTTCCTGCATCTCGGCCGGACTGAGATCATCAAACAGGCGAATATGCTTGAGGTACCACACCTTGTTTGGTGTCGGATTTTCCTGTGGCATCGGCTTTCTCCCACCAGATGCAGAGCCTTACCCTACTGCACAGGAGGGATTCAGCGCAACAGATATTTGTTCGCAGCACGATGAAGCCCAAGAAGAGCGCGGCGATCGAGGTGGTCACTCGATCCCATTGACCGGCCACATCGTCCGGGAGTAGCATACAAGGCTATGATGCGAGTCAGGATCTCGCTTCC
>SCVQ01000046.1 GCA_004296865.1 Nitrospirota bacterium | reverse complement strand
GCCGCGCAGAGGGCTTCGGCCTGATTGGCGTAATGGGAAGAGAAGAAGAGGAACGCCAGGTCCGCCGTGCCCTCCCCCAGCTCATTTCGCACCGCCCGTCCGACGGCGCATCCCGCCTCTGTCGCATCCTCATTGTGGGAGACCGCCACGGCAACGCGGGCCCCTGTGTCGTTTCCAGTTTGCATGGTTCTGTGCGGCGCTGTGATCGGTTGCGGCCTAATCGGTCATGTTCGCCCGGTCGCCGCGTTCCTTTTGGAGCTTCTGGTAATACCGCCACAGGTACGAGTGATAGTCGTCGAGTTGCGCGAGAAGATAGTGGAGTTCCGTCGGATCTTCACTCTCCAAGGCCGGCACCATCCGCTGCTGCAGAAACTCCGCAAAGGCCCGGGTCTTCTCCAGCGCCGTGAGCAGTTTGAGGCCTCCGCCGATTTGATAATCCGTCATGGTCCCTCGTTACGGACAGTTTGCCATCCCTCGCGGTCATTCACCGCACGTGCGGAAAGGATAGACGGGCCTCGCTTCAAAATGCAAGGACTCCTCTGCTGCCGGCTCGCCCAGGTTCGATCGCCGGCCGCATGCAATGGTCATCGATCATGGCGGGCGCCCACCAAGGCGCGCAGCTTGGGCAAAGAAATCGCCTCCACGCGGCGGCCGTCCCGCCCGACCATGGTCGAGGCCATGGTCAAGGCATTCAGGATCGCCTCTTCCGTGGCCTCGACGGTCGCGCTCAGCAACGGATTGAGGTGGGTATCGGCGAGGTGCGTCATGGCGAAGGTCCGGTCTTTCGGATAATGCGGGATCGTGTTCCCCGTCGAGAAGGCCAGCATGAAATCGCCGCTGCCGTGACGCGCGGTCGAACCGGTCCTGGCCAAGCCCAAGGCCGCTCGCTTGGCCAGCCGTCCCAGTTGGCGCGAGTCCAGCGGCGCATCTGTCGCAATGATCACGATGATCGAGCCCTCGCCGCCTGGAAGCGAGGCGATCTCTTCCTTGTCGTACAATTTTCCCACCGGCACGCCGGCCACCACCAGTTCGTCTCGCCGACCATGGTTGGCGTTGACCAAGACCCCGATCGTGTAGCCTCCGTCTTCCTCAGACAACCGGCGCGACGACGTCCCGATGCCACCCTTGAATCCGTAGGACACCATGCCGGTCCCGGCCCCCACCGCTCCCTCCGCCACAGACCCGATGGCGGCTCCATCCAGCGCCGCCATCACATCGGCCTCGGAGACATGCCGGCCTTGGCTGTCGTTCAGACGGCTATCGTCGCATTCCGCCACCACCGGAGTCAGCGTGTCGTCGGTGATCCCAATGTCGGGATACCGTTTGATCATCCAGCTCATCACCCCGTTGGCGACGCGCGGCACGTTCAAGGTACTGGTGAGCGCGATCGGATACTCCAGAAATCCGGACTCGGCCACCCAGGCCAGGCCGGTCATCTCGCCGGTCCCATTGAGCACGAACGACCCGGCCGGGACTTTCTTCCGCCAGACATCTTCGCGGGGGATCACCACCGTGGCTCCGGTGCGGACCGGCCCCTGCCCAGGCTTGAGCGCCCCCTCCCCCCGCACCAGCGTCACATGCCCGACCTTCACCCCGGCCACATCGGTAATGGCGTTGTTCGGCCCGGGCTGATAGCGGCCTACGGCAATGCCCAGGTCACGCGCACGCAGTCTGGACCCTTCAGACTGGACCGCGTCGCCGGCTGCCTCGACTGCGAGAAGGTCGAGGACCGCAACCGATGTCATCGAGAGAAGCCACACGGCGGCCATGACAGAGCGGCAGACCCTGACCGACTTTTTCGATGCTCCGATCATGCGACCTCCTTCAAGCCACACGGTCGAGTCGGCCGCCGCAAGCCGGACAGGACTCAAGCGCGGCCAAGTCCACGACCCAGGAACTGTGCGGACGGGTGGACACCATCGTCCAGACCAACTTGTTTGCGCAATGGGGGCAACGCAGCACCGCCGTGAACCAGAGGAAGGTGGCACAGCCCAGGAAGAGCCCGCAAGACACCAGCGCCAGAAACCGTTCCCCGCCGGTGACAAGCGAAAAGATACCGAGCGTGAAACAGAGCAGCGCCCCGGTAAAGCCGGCCACCGCTACGTAGAGTTTCCAGGCCTGGCCGGTTTCAACGATCCAATTGGACTGATTCGTGCTCACGTCCTGCCTCGCGGCCGGATGTTAGAGGTCATGGACCGATCCCGGCTCCGGCACGATCACGTCCATGCGGGGATACTCGGCACGGAGGGCCGCAGCGAACGAGCAGGATTGCTTCTCCTCCCCGTGCACGACGAACACCGTCGCCGGCGACGGAGTGATCGCCCGGACATAGGCCAGAAGATCCTCCCGATCCGCATGGGCGGAGAGCCCGTTGAACCGGACGACCTGGGCGCGTCTAGGCGTCGGCACGCCGAACAGCGGGACGGTGTCCCAGCCTTCGACGAGTTTCCGCCCCAGCGTATGCTCGGCTTGAAACCCGACGATGGCAATGATGTTCGCTTCATCCTGGATCGCGTGCTTGAGATGGTGGACGATACGCCCGCCTTCGCACATCCCCGAGGCCGAAATGATGACGCAAGGCCCTTTGATGCCGTTGAGCTTCTGGCTCTCCTGAACCGACGAGACGTAGTGAATGTAGCGAGCCACAAAGGGGTCCCCTTCGGACGTTAAGATCCGATACGTCTCCTCGTCGTAGCACTCCGGGTGCCGCCGGAAGATCTCGGTCGCCTTCGTCGCCATCGGGGAGTCGATGTAGATCGGCAACGGCTCAATCCGCCCCTCCTTGACGAGCTCCTTGATCCACACCACAAGATCCTGTGTCCGCCCCACTGCAAAGGCCGGCACGATGATTTTGCTCCGGTTCGCGACCGCCCGCGCGACCATCGCCTGCACTTTTTGCGTGGCCTCGTCCCGGCTTTCGCTGTGGATCCGGTCGCCGTAAGTAGACTCGATGATCAACGCGTCGCAGGGGGGCGGGGCTTCCGGGTCCCGCAGAATCGGCATCTGCTTACGGCCCAGGTCCCCCGAGAAGAGGAGGGTGGTCGTTCCCCCCCCGGCCGTCGCCATGAGCCGGATAGCCGCGGAGCCCAGGATGTGGCCGGCATCATGGAAGGAGGCCTTGAGGCGCGGCCTCACCTGGAAGACATCGCCGTAGCGTACCCCGGCGAATCGCTGGGTGATGGCCCGCACATCGTCTGCGTCATAGTAGGGCCGACGGCAGTCCTTTCCTTTGCGTCGTTCCTTCTTGTTGACGTACTCGCAGTCACTCTGCTGGATGTGCGCGGAATCTTCCAGCATCATCTCGGTCAGATCCCCCGTCGCCCCGGTCATGTGCACCTTGCCTGAAAATCCGCGTTTGGCCAGCGCCGGGAGCGCTCCGGAATGGTCGATGTGCGCATGGGAGAGCAGCACGGCGTTCACGGACTTGGGATCGAAGCCGAGTTCGCGGTTCCGGCTGTCCGATTCCTCGCGACGGCCCTGGAAGAGTCCGCAGTCCAGCAGGACGCGCGTCCCACCGCACTGGATCAGGTGGCGGCTGCCGGTCACCGACCTGGCTGCACCGTGGAATGAAATCTTCATCTGGACGGACCCGTTGGCCGGCTGGCGGCAATGATGTCCCAGGCCTCCTGGGCCGTCTCGGCATAGTGGATGAGGTCCAGGTCCTCCGGGCCGATCAAGCCCTCCTCCACCAACATGGACCAATTGATGAGTCGTTCCCAAAAGGCTCGTCCGACCAGTACGATCGTGACCCCGGTCACCGTACCGGTCTGCAGGAGGGTCAGCGCTTCGAACAATTCGTCCATCGTGCCGAAGCCTCCGGGAAAGGCCACCAACGCACGGGCGCGGAGCAGGAAATGCATCTTGCGAAGCGCGAAGTATCGGAACTGAAAACAAAGGGCCGGTGTGATGTAAGGATTGGGCTGCTGTTCGTGCGGCAGCGTGATATTGAGCCCCATGGACTTGGCGCCGATATCCGCAGCACCGCGGTTCGCCGCCTCCATGATGCCTGGACCTCCGCCCGTCACCACCACATACTCACAGCGTCCGTCCGTCTGACACACCGACGAGACCAGGCGCCCGAACTCCCTGGCCTCATCATAATAAGGGGACAGCGCCATCTGACGCCGCGCGACGGCAACGGCCCGTTTTCGTTCCGGATCGTTCGGTTTGCGTGCCAGCGCGGCGTTGGCCTGGGCCAGGCTCCGTTTGGCCTCGGCCGGTTCGGTCAGGCGTGAACTTCCGAACACGACGACCGTGGAATGGATGCCCTCATCCTGCTGGATCAACTCCGGCTTCAGCAGTTCCAGCTGCAGCCGGACGGGTCGCAGTTCTTCACGGTTCAAGAATTCCGAGTCCTGGTCGGCTCGACGGTAGGCGTGTGATCGCAGGATGGTTTTGAGAAGTTTGGCTCGATGTGCCCGGGATGGTCCCATGTCGGACCATTATAGCGGGATGCGGAGGTCGCAACAACCTTCCGGCCTAATTGTCTTTGAACGGCCAGAGCCGGTGCCGGTTGGCCAGCAGGTGCTTGGCAAAACTCTGCTGCTTGGCGATCCACTGGTGATCGAACATCACCAGGAACATGTTGGTGCCAAGCCCGCCGCCGGCCAGGATCATGTCCACAGGAACCGGCGAGACAAATTGAAGCGGCCAGCCATAATTGATGCGTGTATATTTGGCGTCGAGGAAGTGATAGAACGCCACCGCGCCCTCGTCATCACCCAGGGAGATGAGCTCATCGGGTGTGCCCAGTTTCGCTACGACCTGGGTAAAGGTCGTGTGTTCCAGCTCGATGAAGGCCACATCCTCCTGCTTGATGGGATCGTTGACCGACAATCTGTTGAAGCTGGCAAGCCCGCAGCCGGACAGGGTCAGCAGCATCGTCAGGAAGGCGAGGCCCGATCGGCAGCATCGGAACATGATCCGGTCAATCGCCGAACGGCCAGAACTGGAACTCAAGCCGATCGGTCCGTTTGCCGAGGACCACTTCATCCACCACTCCGTTCTTGTCGATAAATATATAGAGGTCATCGCTCTTGATGTTGATGCGTGAGAAATTCAAAATCAACAGGAACAAGCCCTTGGCCTTGATATCGTACCGATAATACTGGAAGATCTCATGGCCATTGGCCTGGATAATCCGGTCCGGCGCACCGAGAGCGGCGACAACCTCAGCCCTCGTGCTCACGCCTTTCTTGATCGCGTCCACATTTTCCTGCTTCAACTCATCCCCGACCGTGCCCCGATTGAAGGAACAACCGTTGAGCAGGCTCAGGCACAAGAATAGCGTGCAGGCCGTTGCGATCAACCCGCGTGTCGTTATCGTGCCTTGCATAGCGCCATCTCCTCTTTGTCGCTGGAACCTTGCCTCACTCCGTCTTTGCTCCTCTCACTTCGTGGATGGATTGCCTTGGCCAACTCGTTTGGCCAGGATGAAGTCCTCCTCGAAGACCCGGTACGCGGAAGGCATTAAGCCGACCCGTTGATAGACGGTCTGAGCCGTTGTATTCTCCTGCTCGACATACAGGCGAACCCCGCAGACATCCTTCCGCGCCTTGGCTTGTTCAAGCACGGCCTCATGCATCCGGCGATAGACCCCGCGCCGACGCCAGGCTTCATGGACATACACGCTCTGGATCCACCAGAAGGTGGCATTCCGCCAATCGCTCCATTCGTAGGTCACGAGCAACTGCCCCACCACACCAGGAGTTGATCCCCCGGATGAGGCGCCGGGTAGCTCGGCCACCAGGTAAAAGCCGCGCGCGGGTGATTCCAGCACCGCCAACGTTCCCTGGCGCAGTCGTGCCCCATCTAATACTCTGCCCTCCGTCTCCTTCGCCATGGCGGCGCTGAAGTCCACGAGCACATCGACATCGCCCAGTCGGGCGGAACGGACGATGAGTTGATCCGGCATTGGCCCTGACATGGCGCCTGTCACGCCCTCCCTTGTTCCTCGGACTCCGGCTTCTTCGACGACGTGAGCCAGCCCTGCTGCGGACGGTACAGGCCGGCCGAAAACTCCATCTTCATCGCCTCTTCGGGCGGAAGATTGATCGTGATCACCTGATTGTTCGGCACAAATGCCAGGTAACCGGTAAAGGGATGGATGGCCGTTGGAACAAACACCATCATGAGCGTCTGGAGAGGAACGACTTGCAGCGCGGCAGGCGCCGCCCCCATGACAAACCCCAGCGCCCACAGCCCGCGGCGTGGGAACGGAAACACCGCCACGGTGCTGCGATTGAACCGGGATTGAAAGTTGAAAAATTCGGTCACGCCCTTGAGGGTCAGATAGATGCTGCTCACCAGCGGGATACTTTGGACCAGCTCATTGGCCCAACGCAGCATCGGCTGACCGATGATGTGCGTCACGACGATGCCCGTGAGGAGGATGAGACCGAAAAGAGCCGCGACTCCCAGCCCTGGAACATCAAACCGACCGGCCGGGCCCAGAAGATTGGCAATCAAGCCATCGATAGTGTGGAAGAGGGCGTGCAAGATGAGGAACGTGCCCCAGGCCGGCACCAGCACCAACAACCCGGTGAAAAAGTATCGCCTGACCCGATGCGGTCGATCCACGACAGCCTCCACTCGCAACAGTTTACCAGATTCCACCAAGTCATTCACCGCTTGGCACACTCTATCGGCCTCTTGATCTTCCGCCTGGATTCATCTACTGTGGGTGTCAGTATCGCATCTCGCTTGACCGGGGAGGAAGGTCCCCAAGGCTAGGGAGGGTCCGATGGAAACACAAGCTTCCTCGAAAAAAGTCAACATCGATAAGGAATTGCTGGCGATTCTTTGCTGCCCGGAAACGAAGCAGGACGTCACTCTTGCCGACGACTCGTTAATCGCCCGGTTGA
>SCVQ01000445.1 GCA_004296865.1 Nitrospirota bacterium | reverse complement strand
CTTCTGGCCAACGTATGGGAGCGGGTGCGGCAAGCGGAACTGGGCGTCCTGAGTTCCGTCACACTCCAGGAATTAGCCGAGCGCCATCAACAGCTCGATCACGAGCGGACGTTGATGTACCACATTTGATCCCAAGAAGCTGCCAGCGATCAGCTCAGTCTGACTGCTGAAAGCTGATGGCTGGATGCTTCCTAACATGCGAGGGTTGATTATGAGCGCATCTAAAACAACCGCCCCGGTTGAGATACGGACAACGCCCATTCCGCCTGAGATTCTGGAGGAAATCGAGACCTTCGAGGGCGAGGTGCGGCGCGTGAACGCCAGCGAAGTGTCCTCCGATCTGTTCAGGCCCTTCCGTCTGCAGCACGGGATTTATGGACAACGCCAACCCGGCGTCCAGATGGTGCGGATTAAGATTCCCTTCGGCGGACTGACCGCCAATCAGTTGCGACGCGTTGCCGAACTGGCCGACACCTATGCCACCGGCATCGGCCACGTCACGACGCGCCAGGACATCCAGCTCCACTTCGTGGATCTCAACGACGTGGGGACCATCATGCGTTTGCTGGCCGAGGTGGGGCTCACGACGCGCGAGGCCTGCGCCAATACGGTGCGCAACGTGACCGCCTGCCACCTGGCCGGGGTCTGCCAGGGCGAAGTCTTCGACGTGACGCCTTACGCCAAGACCGTCGCGCTGCACCTGCTCCGCAATCCGCTTAACCAGAGCATGCCGCGCAAGTTCAAAATCGCGTTTTCCGGCTGTCGGCAGGACTGCGCCCTGACCCCGATCCACGACATCGGCCTCCTCGCGGCCAAGCGGGAGGACGGCGTCATCGGCTTTCGGATGGTGGTGGGCGGAGGGCTCGGTTCAGCGCCCCGCATCGCGCAGGTTCTGCGTGAATTCGTCCCGATGGACGAATTGCTCCCGACGATCGAGGCCGTCATCAAATTGTTCGATACGCTGGGCAATCGCAAGAATCGTAACAAGGCTCGGATGAAGTTCGTGATCGAAAAGCTGGGGTTTGAGGAGTTCAAGCGGCGCTGGGAGGAGGCCTACGTGAGCATGGGGCACGCCCGCCCCGACCATGGGCCGATCAAGTTACTCCAGCACCACGACGCACCCCCCACCCTCGTCATGCCGACGCCTGCGCAGGCCAGGCCGAGCGGCAACGGCCATGGAAACGGGGGCAACGGTCACGCGGGCCCCGAAACGCCGTATCACATGTGGAAGCGGACCAACGTCGTCCCGCAAAAACAACCGGGCTACGTCGCCGCCGCCATTAAACTCCAGATGGGGGACATCACGACGGCGCAGATGAACGTCGTGGCCAATCTCGCCGAGGCCTACTCCAACGGCAATCTCAGAACCACCATCAACCAGAACCTGATTCTCCGGTGGGTGCCCGAATCGCGTCTGGAAGCTCTGTACGAGGAGCTGGCCCCGCACGGCCTGGCCGCTCCCGGCGCCGAACTGGTGGAGGACATCATCGCCTGCCCCGGCACCGACACCTGCGGTCTTGGCATCACGTCTTCGAAGGGCCTGGCTCGGGCCATGGCGGAAGTCTTCCCGCCCGGACGGGTGCCCGAAGACCTCA
>SCVQ01000444.1 GCA_004296865.1 Nitrospirota bacterium | reverse complement strand
GTTTGAGTGTGGAGCCGTCAGCAGCGGGCGTGGTCTGATTTAGGAAACGGCTGCTCGGCCTGCTAGAGACTTCGCGTCGGTTGCGATGGGGCCGACGTTGGCCTGAGCCCGAGTTGTTATTTGTGAGTCCCCAGTACCGCCAGTAATCCTGTCCCTTCGATCCTCATCATAGCCGATGGTCTTGGCTGGTCTGTTGCTTCCGGAGAGTAGGCCGTAGCACCCTGGCCGGGGCTATGTCCCGGCCAGGGTGCTGCACATGGATGCAGAGAATGGGGCAGGAGGCGCAGGCTTAGAATTGGTCGGCAATATGCTTGGCCCCTTTTTTCAGCGCGGTGCGCCACTCCGCTTCGAGCGTTGCATCGCATTTGGGATCGCATTCTTTCACGGTTTTGATCAAGCTGTCGATCCAGTAGGGATAGAGGGAGGGGTCGATCTTCATTTTTTGACGGCTGTGGCTCTGGCCGATGCGATCCAGCCCTTGCTGGCCGAGCTTGTTGCCTTCGTTGTACATCATCATCAGCGTCAGTCCGCTGCGAAGGGCCACCTTCTGCTTGGCGAAGTCCGTGTTGCGAAACATGGGGGCGATGGCCGGACTGCTGGCCAGGAAAATCTCGTAAAAGCGATCCAAGAACTTGGGATTCACAGAACACCGGCCGAAGCTTTGCGTCACCGCTGACTGTTCCATCGAGTTCCTCCATAAGGTATTGGTAAAGTGGACTGCGAGAGGGGCGAAGGCCTCTCAGCCCTGACGAACCATGCCGCTCGGACCCTTCTTCCCGTCAGGATGGGCAAAGGACGTGGGCACACCAGGAGACAACTCCAATGGACACATGGGTATTTTTATCGGTCTATAGACCCTGTTTCTTAAGCCCCCAGTTCATGCTTGTCCAAGAAGGGTTGGGGTGGGGAAGAAAGGGGCAATCGGGCGACGCTCCGATGGGGGCGTCTTCCAGCCCCGATGGGAAGGGTCCTGTGAGGGCGCCGGCGCAGGAACCCACCTGAGGGGTGACAATAGGGGGGAGTCTTCTCCAGCGTTCAGAATGCCAGGCCCGTACTTGAGTTTTTTGTCGTGCTTAGGATATGGTGAGCACCCGTTTGAGAGAGGATGCGACCGATCCGTTTTTTGCTCCAGGACACCACTTCGGTTTAGGGAGACCGCTGTTTATGCAGTCACGCGAGTTTCATGACGGGGCCAAGGATGGGCTCGAAGCCCTTGAGCCGCTCGATCCGAGTCAGGTCCGATCCTTCTCGGATCTGCTGATCGCGATGCGGAAGACGGCTTTCGGCGGCCGTCGGCTGGGGGAGGCGTTCGAGGTCCTTTCGGCCATGATCAAGGACCCGGACTGCTTCGTCGTGCTGACGCTCTCGGGGGCCATGACGATCGCCAAGATGGGGAAGATCATCAGTAGCATGATCGACCACGGCATGGTGCAGGCGATCGTCTCCACCGGCGCGTTGATCGCGCATGGCCTGAGCGAGTCGGTCGGCAAGACCCACTATCGGCACGATCCCGCCGTGAGCGATGAGGAGCTGTTTCAGAAGGGATACAACCGGGTCTACGACACGTTGGAGATGGAAGCCAATCTGAACTATGTCGAGCAGGTCATGTCGCGTACGCTCAAGCGGATTCCTCACGATCAGATGCTGTCCTCCGAGATGTTGACGCGGGAACTCGGACGGACGTTGGTCGATGAGCACGAGGGAGCCGGCATTCTTAAGAGCGCCTACCAGAAAGGCGTGTCCGTCTATATCCCCGCCTTTACCGATTCCGAAATGGGCCTGGATGTGGCGACCTGGGCAATGGGGCGGAGCATCGACCAGACGCGCAGTCAGGGCAGGGGGCAGCAAGGCGATCTGGAGCTGCTGCGCGGCTTGTCTCGGACCCAGCCTTCCTTCAACCCCTATCTGGACCTGAACAGCTATGCGGATCGTGTGTTGGGAGCCAAGCGCCTGGGGATCTTGACGATCGGGGGCGGGGTGCCGAGAAACTGGGCCCAGCAGGTGGCGCCCTACGTGGAGATCAGCAACGTCCGGCTGGGATTGAACGTGAAGCCGCCGCGCTTTCAGTATGGCGTCCGCATCTGTCCGGAGCCGGATTACTGGGGCGGCCTGAGCGGCTGCACTTATCAAGAGGGGATCTCCTGGGGCAAGTTCGTCCCGCCGGAGGAGGGGGGACGTTTCGCCGAAGTGTTGAGCGATGCGACGGTGGTCTGGCCCCTTTTAATGATGGGGCTTCTGGAACGGATGCGCTCCACAACCGACAAGCCCTGACCCCAGGCTGAGCCTGTCGATCCCGCGCGTTGTCTGTGCGGTGGATCCGGATGAAGATGCTCTCGCCACGCCCGTCCCCGCCCCCGTACAGTACCGATCCTGCGCGGTTGGCGCGCGACGTGGTCGTCGAAACGTTTCGGGCCGGGGGACCCGGCGGCCAGCATCGCAACGTGACGGATTCGGCGGTGCGGCTGTTGCACAGGCCGTCCGGCATACAGGTGGTCGCGAGCGAGTCCCGTTCGCAGCACCGCAATCGCGCAGTGGCCTTCGAGCGGCTGGTCGCGAGGCTGGAGCGGTTGAACCGCGTGCCGGTTCGCCGGGTGCCGACGCGGGTGTCGAAGGGGGGGATTGCGCGGCGATTGGCTGAGAAAAAACGGCGGCAGACGACCAAGCGGCTGCGCGAGATTCCGCGAGATGAGCAGTAGCGGCGAAAGGCAAGGCGATCGGGTGAGCATGGGCGGGATGACAGGTTTTCTCAGGCAGTCTGCGCTGGCCGTTCTCGTGCTGTGCGCGGTAGGGTTTGTGCAGGGCGTTCGGCCCCAGATCGTCGGCGGGGAGGGGCTGGATTTTCTGGCCCGTGAGGACGGGCGGTTACGGGGCCATGCGAAGGCGCCGGTCACGCTCATTGAATACTCCGACTTTACTTGCGGGTTCTGCCAGAAGTGGTTCAAGGAGACGTGGCCGCGCATCCAGGCCAAGTATGTCGATACGGGCAAGGTCCG
>SCVQ01000443.1 GCA_004296865.1 Nitrospirota bacterium | reverse complement strand
GTTGGCTTTCAAGGCTTCCACGGCAGCAACCGCCGCAATAATAATGGCAATGCCGCCAGATGCTTGACCAATAAAATCTTCGAAAGCCATAGCGCACCTCCGAATGCGCTACGGTAGCAGATTCCCGTTCTAGCGTCAAAGTTATAATCGTGACCTGACTAAAGGGGGATAAGGTGTCAGGAACCGTTTCGTACCCGCCTGCACCATGTGTTCAGACCCTTTGCTTTTCATGAGCTAACGCCCCTCACCGATTAATCCGCCAGCCGTTTCAACATCGGCCCATACCGCTTGCGCAAATCTTCGATTGCAGCTTTTATCCGTTTAGGACCAATCCCAATTGCCTTCTTCCGTCTAAGTGGTTTTCTTTTCATGCGGCTATATGAGGCCTGATGACCAACCACTCTTCACGCAATTGCACGATACTGCACACACCATCAAAGACTTTTTCTGCCGGCACCCTTTTCGCGCGAGGCGGCGGGGGGATTCCTACTGCGGCCGTCCAGCGAGGGCCTTCTGAGGCCGCGCGCTGCGGGAGCAAGGGAATTCCCCCGTTGCCCCGCGCGGCTCTCCCCGTTTATGTGAGGTGCGTCAGTAGCACTGTTATCACAGCAGGCTCTTGACCGCGTCCTCCTCGACATCAAAGATCGGGAAAATGGCGGCGAAGCCGGCGATCTCGAACACCTCCCGGATATGATCCTTCAAAGAGGACAGGACGACCTTCCCGTTGACGTTCTTGAGCCGCTTGGCTGCCATCAAGAGCACCCGTAGACCGGCGCTGCTGATGTAATCCAACTGAAGAAAATTGCAGACGAACTGTTTTTCCCCGCCGTCGATCAGCGCCAGGAGCTTCTCCTCCAGCCGGCCGGCTGTGCTGGCATCCAGCCGCCCCTTGAGCGTAAGCAGCACCACGGGGCCTTTTTTCTGCTCGGTTATTTCCATCGTCACCCTCCGTCGTCCTCGCCGCCTTCGACACGGCCTATGCGTCGCCTACAGCGACACCTTTTTTTTCATGACCAGGAGATTCTTCCCCTGGAACCGCCGATATTCCACTCGGTCCATCATGTTCCTGATCAGGTGAATCCCCAGCCCCCCGACTTGCCGCTCCTCGATCGATGCCTTCAGATCCGGCTCCGGCGCCTCCAACGGGTTGAAGGGTTTTCCATCGTCCTCCACCTCCGCTGTCAGCTCCCCCGCCTGGAGCGACAGGCGCAGGCTGATCTGGTGGTCGGCCTGATCGTCATAGCCATAGGAAATAATGTTGGTCACGATCTCATCCAGGGCCAGGGTGACCGCATAGAGGACCTTCTCGGGCAAGTGGTGGCTTTCCCCGAACGACGCGACGACGCGGCTGAGCCGCTCGAGTTCGGAGAGACGGTTGCGCAGCATCACCGCAAGAGCGTCAGCCATGCCCCCCTCGCTCGGACCGGCCTTGCAGATACCGCAAGACCAGCAACGTGATGTCGTCAGCCTGAGGCTCGCCGGCGGCATAGCTCCTCACTTCCGCCACGGTGTCGCGGATGATTTCAGTCGGCGTTCCCCCTTGAATCCGCAGCAGCAGTTGCTTCAAGCGCGCGTCGGAAAACAGATTGCCCTGCCCGTCCATGGCCTCGGTCACC
>SCVQ01000442.1 GCA_004296865.1 Nitrospirota bacterium | reverse complement strand
TGCACGGTCTTGGCCTGCCCGTGATAGGCAGGGTCCTCCAGCCGCAGCGGCCCCGTCGCCCCCAGGACAAGTTTCGGGCCCACACGGCCTTCGGCGCCCGGAATACCAGGGATCGTATGGCACACCGAACATCCCGCCCGGGTAAAAATCTCCTGGGTCGACTCCATGCCCGTCACCAACGGCACCAGGGCGGGATCGAGCGCGGGCGCTTGGGGGGTGGATTGCTTCTGGGCGAGAATCGATCCCAGCCAGAAAGAGAACAGGGTCAGCACGAGCAGCACGCCGCCGGTCAGGAGGAACAGCCGGGCCAAGCGGCTGGATCGACGGTCGCGTGCATCCCTGTCATGGTCGGGCACCGGCCAGCCTCCGGCAGCCGTTAATAATACAGGGGCGCCTGCGGACCCGGCCGCATCCCTTCCAGATCGGGATCGGGGTCGTCCGGGTTGCGGACCACGGGGTCCTTCGTTTTCTTCCGCTCCGTCCGTCGGAGTTCCTTTTCTTTTCGCTTTTCAGCTTTGTCGCGCTCGCGCTGGCGCTTGGCTGCGGTGACTTTTGGATGTGTTGGCATACTGGCTCCTCTTCTAGCGGACCCACTTGATAGTACGGCCGATCTACAGCGTCTGGTCGCTCATCACTTCATCTCGCATCATGCCTCTATTCCTCAGCGGACGACTATTTCGGAACGTCCATGGCGCACCGAACGCCAACCGTACGGTCCTGGTAATCCGGCTCAGCGGACACCCGAACCGTCGTACGGATGCCGGACGGCGGGTCATTCCACGACCCGCCCCTGATGACGCGCTTGTCGCCTTCGGCTGGCCCTTTGGGATTTCGTTCCGGGCTTTTCTGATAGTACTCACGATCATACCAGTCCGCCACCCATTCGGCCGCATTGCCGGCCATCTGATAGAGTCCGTACGGGCTCTTACCCCCCTCTTTGGTGCCATGCCGCACACTCATTCCCTGCACACCGCCGGCCACCGGCGCAAGGGTCACGGCATCGCTGACCCAGACGCCACGATTGTAGTTGGCGATGTCCACAAACGGCTGCATATGTCCCCAGGGATAGCGGCGGCCGTCCGTTCCACGGGCAGCCTTCTCCCATTCCGCTTCTGTGGGCAGCCGCTTCCCCGTCCATTTACAGTAGGCCTCGGCATCCAACCAGCTCAATCCCACCGCCGGACGATCGCCCGCAGCAGTCACCGAGTCCTCATCCCAGGCGGAAGGCGACGCATGTTTGGCGGCCCCCAGAAACTTGGCGTAACGGCTGATCGTCACCTCAAACTTGTCGATCGCGTACTGATCCAGATAGACCTTGTGCTCCGGCCGCTCATTGCCGGCCCCATCGTTGCTGCCCATGATAAAGGGCCCCTCCGGAATCAGGACCATCGGAGCCCCGTCCTTTCCGGTCAGCTCGATCGGCACCGCCGGCGACGTCGAATTGGTCGGCACTTCCCCGGCCCCCATGGCTAGAAGACCGACCAGCAGCATCCCCCCTTGTCCCGCTATGCGTAAGAGTCGCACGAACGCCCTCCGGCTTCACAGAACCCTTCGATGACTTGTTGTGAGGATCGCGCGGGAGAACAACGAACGAATGGCGTCCCCAACGGGATTTGAACCCGTGTTGCCGGCTTGAAAGGCCGGCGTCCTAGGCCAGGCTAGACGATGGGGACGAACCGATCTTGCAATCAGTTATTCAGACGTTTCTTCGATTGCCACATTCGTACGTGACCGACTCGGGCGTGTAGTGTAGCAGGTTGGAGTGAATTTGTGTAGCCCGAAATGAGAGGAACTGTGCTAACAGATCCTGGGTAATTGGTCGCCGGAGAGAAGGTCCACGATACGGTTGGTGCCTAACAGAGTGCGCAGGACAACCAGGGGCTCGTTCGACCCCATCACCGTCCCGATCGCCGATGCGTTGTGCGACACCGCATGGCGGCGCAAAACCGCCAGAGCGGTCTCGGCCTGGGCCGACGGCACAAAGGCCACGAACCGCCCTTCGTTGGCCACGTAGAGCGGGTCCAGGCCGAGGATTTCACAGGCCCCCCGCACCGGCTCCTGTATGAGGATCGGCTGTTCTTCGATCGTCATCCCCACCTTCGCAGTCGAGGCGATTTCGTTGAGCGCGCTGGCCAGCCCTCCGCGGGTCAGATCGCGCAGGCAATGGACGTCCACGCCGCTGTGCAGCAGCTCCGCAACGACGCTGTGAAGGGGAGCGGCATCGCTTTCAATCCCACCGCCGAAGCGTAACCCCTCCCGCATGCTGAGCACCGCCAGACCGTGCGCGCCGAGGTCGCCGCTCAAGAGGATCCGATCCCCGGCCTGCACACGGTGCGGGCCGACTATGACTCCCGGCGGCACGACCCCGATGCCGGCCGTGTTGATGAAGAGGCCATCCCCCTTGCCGCGATCCACCACCTTGGTGTCGCCGGTCACGAGCTGGACCTGCGTCTTGTGCGCGGCCTCGGCCATGGAGTCCACGATCCGTTGCAACAGCTCCAGCGAGAACCCCTCCTCCAGGATGAAGCCGACACTCAAATACAGGGGCTTGGCGCCGCACATGGCCAGGTCGTTCACCGTGCCATAGACCGCCAGGCTGCCGATGTCGCCGCCGGGGAAAAAGAGCGGCTGCACGACATAGGAATCGGTCGTAAAGGCCAGCCTCCCCGCCTCGACCGGGAACACCGCCCCGTCGTGCAATTTCGCCAGGAGCGGATTGGCAAAGGCGGGCAGGAACACGTCGCCGATCAATTTCTGCATGAGACGCCCGCCCCCGCCATGCGCGAGAAGCACGTGGTCCCCGCTCGCCAGGGGCAGCGGACAGGAGACAGCCGGAGTGCCTTCACTCGCCATGGCGGACCTCCTGCAAGGAATCGGTTCTTCTCCGGTAGCGGAAGTAGGCTGCGCAGGCCCCCTCGGAGGACACCATCGGCGCACCCAACGGCCTCTCCGGCGTGCAGCGGTTCCCGAACGCCGGACAGTCCGGCGGTTTCAAGAGCCCCTGGAGCACCAGCCCGCTCCGGCACTCGGCATCTTCCACGCCCCCCTCACCCACCAGAGCCACGTCTCCCCGAAAGCGTTCGACGGCATCGAACTCGGCATAGGCGTGACGCAGGCGCAGCCCGCTCTGCGGAATCTCCCCGATCCCTCGCCAGGCCCGAGGCGCCGGCTCGAACACTTCTCGCAAGATGGCTTGTGCCTCCGGATTGCCTTGCCGACGCACCGATCGGGCATACTGGTTTTCCACTTCGGCCCGCCCGGCTTCCAATTGCCGCACCAGCAGCAAGACCCCTTCCAGAATATCCAGCGGCTCGAACCCTGTCACGACGATGGGCACGCGATGGCGACGGACCAGCTCGTCATACTCCTCGCAACCCATCACCGTGCAGACGTGACCGGCGGCAAGAAACCCCTGCACCCGATTCCCCGGAGCGTTCAGGATCGCCCCGATGGCCGGGGGGACCAAGACATGCGCGACCAGCAGGCTGAAATTCTTGACGCCCAGGCGGCGGGCCTGCACCACGGCCGCGGCGAAGGCCGGTGCGGTCGTCTCGAACCCCACGGCGAAGCAGATCACCTGACGATCCGGATGGGCTTGGGCCAGCGCCAGCGCATCGAGCGGGGAATAGACCACGCGCACGTCCCCTCCGGCCGCCTTTGCCGCGAAGAGGTCCCGCGCCGAACCAGGCACCCGCAACATATCGCCGAACGAACAGAAGACCACGCCGGGCAGCGAGGCCAGATGAATAGCCTGGTCGATGAGCCCCACCGGCGTGACGCAGACCGGACAACCGGGACCGTGAACCAGGGTGAGATCGGGTGGAAACAGCGCATCCAATCCGAATCGCACGATGGCATGGGTTTGGCCGCCGCACACCTCCATCACGGTCCAGGGACGCCGCACCGTGCGTCGGATGGCTTCCGACAAGGCGCGGGCGGCCTTGCTGTCGCGGAATTCCGTTACATATTTCATGGAGCGGACTCCTCCGGCTCGCCCAGTTCGCTCAGAGCTGCAAACGCTTCCAGGCTCCGTTGGGCGGCTTGCTCGTCCAGCTTGCTGATGGCGAATCCTACATGGACGATCACGTAGTCGCCCACCGTCGCCTCCGGCACCAAGACGAGCGAGACGTCTTTCGTCACCCCTCCGAAAGACACCGTTGCGGTGAGAAGCGGCCCCTCCTCAATATGGAGCACTCGTCCCGGCACGGCCAAACACATCGTGAGCCCTTTCTCTCCTTAGCAGGTTGTTAAATCTTAGTGAAGGCGGCCACCATCGCCTGCCCCAATGACAACCCGCCATCGTTGGGCGGAACCAGCCGATGCGTATAGACACTGTGCCCGGCCCGTTCCAGGCGGGAGCGGGTGAGGCGGATCAAGAGATCGTTCTGGAAGCATCCGCCGGTCAACACCACGCGGGGCAGGCCGGCCAGCGCCGCCATCCGCACGATCACATCCGCCAACGCGTCGTGGAACTTGTAGGCCACGCGCTCCACGGACTCCCCGTTCCGTCTATCGTGCAGAATCCCTTGCACCATCGGCCGCCAATCCGCCACCCAGCCAGGAACATCCCTTGGAACGCCGTCATCGCGTAGCAGGGACACGGCATAGGGCTCGCCAATCCTGTGAGTCTCCAAATACTGTTCAGCGGCAAACTCGACCGCCATGGCCGCCTGGCCCTCGAAGGTCGCCACCTGACACAAGCCCAGCAGCGAAGCCGTCGCATCGAACAGACGGCCCAGGCTCGTGGTCCATGGCGATGCAGTCCCCTTGCGCAGCAATCCGGCGATGGCCTCACGTCCTTCCTGCCAATCTTGCCATTGAGGCGGATCCCACTCCTGGACCGCCTCACCCAACGTTTCCCATAGAATGGCGAAGGCCGAGCGTCTCGGCTCCCGCAGGCTCTGTTCCCCGCCCGGCAAACGGAAAGAGCGCCAATGGCCGAGCCGACAAACCCGTTCGTACCCCCCGACCAGAAACTCTCCGCCCCATATCGTCCCGTCCGGACCATAGCCTGCCCCGTCCCAAGCCACGCCAAACACGTCCCCTGTCAGCCCATGCTCAGCCATACAGGCCGCGACATGCGCGTGGTGATGCTGCACCGGCACCAGCGGGACCGATCGTTCTCGAGCCAGTTCGAGGGCAAATTGCGTGGACCGATAGTCCGGATGCAGGTCGCAGGCAATCTTCTGAGGACGGACATCGAGCAAGCGCTGCAAGTCTTGTACGGCTTGTTGAAAGGCGTCATAGGCTTCGAGCGTGGAGAGGTCGCCCAGATGCTGGCTGAGCACCACCCGATCATCCAGAGTCAGCGCCACCGTATTCTTCAGATGGCCCCCGACCGCCAGGATCGGCAGCAAGGAACGTCCCCGTCGCAGGGCCTCCGTGAGACGGATGGGCGTCGGGGCATAGCCTCGAGCGCGTCTCATCATCTGCGCCGTCGCGCCCGCGACACGCAGGACCGAATCGTCCACCGGTCTGGCAATCGGGCGATCGTGGATGAGAAAACAGTCGGCGATCCCGCCGAGCCGGACCAACGCCTCCCGCTCGTCGATCACGATCGGCTCCTCCGAGCGATTGCCGCTCGTGGCCACCATAGGACCCTGCCATGTGTCCATGAGCAAGTGATGCAGCGGCATAGACGGCAGCATGGCCCCGACGTAGGGATTGCCCGGCGCGACCGCATCGGCCAGAGAAGCCCCGGGCAACCGCCGCAGAAGCACGATGGGGGCCTGCGGAGAGGTCAGCAGCGCTTGCTCGGCCTCGGACGCAGTGCACAGGGTCCTCAGGGCTTCAAGGGACGGGAAGAGCACGGCAAAGGGCTTGTGTGGCCGCTGCTTGCGGTCGCGCAGCCGTTGCACGGCCGTTTCGGACAAAGCATCGCACCAGAGCTGAAACCCGCCGAGGCCCTTCACCGCCACGACCCCGCCGCCACGCAGGATCCGGCAAGCCTCTTCCAACGCCGCCTCGCCGGCAGCACGGGTGACGCCTTCGACGTCCCACAGCGAGACCTGCGGTCCGCAGTTCGGACAGGCCAAGGTCTCGGCACGAAACCGCCGATCAGCGACCGCATCGTATTCCATCCGGCATTGGGCACAGAGAGGGAATCGGGCCATCGTCGTGGCGGGACGGTCATAGGGCATGGCCGTGACGATGCTGAATCGGGGGCCGCATTGCGTGCAGGTCAGGAAGGGATAGCGAAAGCGGCGATCCTCCGGATCTCGCATCTCGCGCAGACAGTCGGGGCAGGTCGCCCAATCAGCCGGGACCACGGCGCGGGTCGGCCCCTCCTCGCCGCTGTTGCGTATGGCAAAGGCCGTCACCCCTTCAGCCGGGACCGTCTGCGTGGACGCCACCTCAACAACCGCTGACGGCGGCGCGTCCGACGTGAGCCGGCGGACAAAGTTCTGGACTGTCTCCCACACCCCCTCGACTTCCACGACAACCCCCTGCGGAGTATTGGCCACCCAGCCGCCCAGCCCCAGCCTGGTCGCAAGCCGATAGGCGAATGGTCTGAACCCAACGCCCTGCACCGTGCCCACAAGCTTCAGGCGGAGCCTGAGGGACTCCTGGGTCCTCATTCCGCCACCTCAATGCCGACCACCGCGACCTCCGGCCCATCCGGGACCTCCAGCGCCAGGGTTTCGCAAGTCGGGCAGGTCAGCGTCGCCCCGTCCCACTCATGCTGCGCGCCGCAGGCCCGGCACCGGGCCAGGGTCGCGACAGGGAGCACCTCCAGCCTTGCCTGTTCCATGGCCGTCCCCTGGGCTGCCAGCGCAAACGAGGCCTGTAAGGACGCGGCATCATGGCCATGCAAATGCGACCCTATACGGACTTGCAGGCGAAGGGTCACCGGTCTGGCACCGGGGCACTCCTCCTCCAACCGCGCCTCGACTAGCTTGACCAGTTTGGCCAGAAGATGGAATTCATGCATGGGTCATGTCCTCGATGTCCCGCAGCACCTGCGCCGCCACAAGATCGACGGCCCCGGCCACGGCCGGCGACAGCGCCTCGCCGTCGCGCAAATCGACGGCTTCAATGCCGTAGACGAT
>SCVQ01000441.1 GCA_004296865.1 Nitrospirota bacterium | reverse complement strand
TGTGATCGGGCGGTAAAACATGTGTTTGAAGGTGACCTTCATCGCCTCCCAGATCTCGTAAAACAGCATCGCCTGGAGGAGCTTCTTGGTCAGAACGCCGATGCGCATGAAGTTCTCCGCTTATCACCCTTCGGCAGCTGGGCCCTTATGCCTGTTTTTGCCGTCGAAGTCTAGCCCTTTTCGCCGGGCTCACTCGCTATACTTTGTCGATGGTCACGGAGGTCAGCTTAAACGCGGGCACACCCGTCGTCGCATCCACCTCGACCGGCATCAAATCCTTCACCGGCGGTTCGTTGAAGTGCTCCGGAAAAAAACAGGAGCCCGGCATCACGGCCAGATCGACTTGCACACCCACGGTCAGCGATCCCAGCGCCGACGTGACCCGGACCTTCGCTCCCTCGGCAAGGCCCAGCCGCTCGATATCCTGCCGGCTCATGCGAAGCCGCCCGGTGTTGGGCGTAATCTGCATCAGCCCCGAGGCCTGCGTCGACAGCTTGCCCGAATGCGCGAGCACCTGCCCCATCAGCAGCGCAAACTGACTCCCCTTGATCGACGATTGACGATTGAGGATCGACGCATACCGGCTTCCCACTTCGGCCGCATAGCCGTTGGCCAGGTAGGCCTCAGCGGTGGGCGCCAGTTTCCTCGGTTGCCCAAGATTGTAGTAGCCGGGCACCAGCTTCATGATTTCCGTCTGGATATCGGCGGACGATTCGTATTCCCACTGAGACCCCAACCCGCCGGCGATGGCCGTCATGATGTGCCAATCGGGCAGGCTGTCCCCGATCGGCTCCATGCTCTGCCGGATGCGGAGGACCCGCCCTTCCAGATTGGTGAACGTGCCGTCCTTTTCCGCGGCGGTGCAAGCCGGAAGGACCACATGAGCCAGCCGGCCGGTTTCCGTCAGGAAGGGATCCTGGCAGATCAGCAGGTCCAGCCGTTCCAGCGCCGCCTTGACCTCGAAGGACGCAGGCAACGTGGCGAGCGGATTCTCGCCGATCAGGTAGAGCGCTTTGATCTCCCCGCTCCGGCACCGTTTCAGAATCTCCACGAGCCCGGCCCCACTGTCCGCCGGCGGCAACTGGGCGGGAGATGCACCGCCCCAGGCCTTGGCAAACTTGGCCCGCGCGGCCGCGTCATCGAACCGCGCTTGGCCGGGGAGAAACTCCGGTGCCGCGCCCAGGTCCACGGCTCCCTGTTCGTTGGCTTCTTCGGTCACAGAATTGATGCCACAGCCGGGCTTCCCCAACTTGCCGGTCAGCCAGGCCAGGTCTACCACGCTCAGCACGTCCTGGTAGCCGCCGGAACGTCGGACGACCCCTTCACCACAGAGGATGACGGCGCGCGGCGCCTCGGCGAACACCGCCGCGGCCTCGTGGATCTGCTTGACCGACACGCCCGTCTGGGCAGCCACGGCATCGAGGGAGATCGCGGCGGCCGCCTGTTTCAGGGCCGCGAACGCCTGCGGATGCTTGCCCGTCGCCTCCTCATCGACCAGGTCCTGCTGCAGCACGGAAAACACCAGCCCTCGCACGAACAGCCCTTCGGTGCCCGGCTTGACCAGCATGGGATGGGAGGCCAGCTTGGCGATGTTCGTGTTGGCCGAGTCCACGACGACGACCTGCGCCTTGTAGACGCGGATCGCCTCCTTGACCCGCACCGCGGTCAGGGGATTGGTCTCGGTGAGATTGGACCCGACCAGGAGGATGGCCTTGGCCTTGGTGATATCTTCCCAATCGTTCGTCATCCGGCCGACGCCCAGGGCCCGCTGCGCCGCGTGGACGAAGTTCACATGTCCGTAGCGGGCGCTGCTGTCCAACTGATTCGTGCCGATCGCGACCCGCATCAGCTTCTGGAACAGATACAGCTCCTCGTTCGTGCAGCGGGCCGTGATCA
>SCVQ01000045.1 GCA_004296865.1 Nitrospirota bacterium | reverse complement strand
TGTCAGCTTTTCGGTCGAGGACAAGGTCCGCGTGGCCCAGAAGTTGGATGAACTCGGGGTGCAGTACATCGAGGGAGGCTGGCCCGGCGCAAATCCAAAGGACATCGAGTTCTTCCGCATCGTCAAGACGATGCCCTTCAAACATGCCACGGTGGTGGCGTTCGGGTCGACGCGCAAGGCCAGCAATTCCGTGCAGAAGGACCCGAATCTCCAGGCGCTCCTGGCGGCCGAAACCGACACGATCACGCTGTTCGGCAAGAGCTGGGGCCTGCACGTCACCGACGCGCTGGGTGTGACCTTGCCCAAAAACCTGGAACTCATCGGCGACTCCATCGCCTACCTGCGTGCCAAGGACCGTCGTGTCTTCTATGACGCGGAGCATTTCTTCGACGGCTATAAAACCGATCCCGACTATGCCTTGCAGACGCTGCACAAGGCGGTTGAGGCTGGCGCCGAACGCGTCATTCTCTGCGATACGAACGGCGGCACGATGCCCTGGGAGATTCGGGAGATCTGCGCGGCGGTGAAGCGGGAATGCGCCGTCCCGCTCGGCATCCATGCCCACAACGACACCGAGATGGCGGTGGCCAATTCGCTGGTGGCGATCGAGGCCGGCATCATCCAGGTGCAAGGCACCATCAACGGCATCGGGGAACGGTGCGGGAATGCGAATCTCTGCTCGATCCTGCCCAACTTGGCGCTCAAGATGAAACGGCCGGTGTTGGGCGATCACCGCCTGACGCGCTTGCGCGAGGTGTCGGGGTTTGTGGCCGAGATCGCGAACCTCGTGCCGAACAAGCACCAGCCCTACGTCGGGGATGCCGCGTTTGCCCACAAGGGAGGGGTGCACATCCACGCCGTGCAAAAGAATCCTGCCACCTATGAGCACATCATCCCTGAACTGGTGGGCAATCGCCAGCGTATGTTGGTGTCCGACTATACGGGGCGGAGCGGGCTTCTGGCCAAGGCGGAGGCTTACGGCATCAAGCTGTCCAAGGATAATGCCAAGCTGCAAGAACTCTTAGCGGCGTTGAAGGATCGCGAAAGTCAGGGGTACCAGTTTGAGGGGGCGGAGGGCTCCTTCGAGCTGTTGCTAAGGAAGGCGCTCGGCAAGCACAAGCCTTCCTTCGAGTTGCTGGGCTTCCGGGTCATCGTGGAGAAGCGGCAGGCCAATGAGACCCCGATTTCGGAAGCGACCGTGATGGTCAAGGTCGGCACCGTGGTCGAGCACACGGCGGCGGTCGGGGCGGGGCCGGTGAATGCGCTGGACCATGCGCTCCGGAAAGCGCTGGAGAAGTTCTATCCGCAGTTGACGGAGGTCAAGTTGCTGGACTACAAAGTTCGGGTGCTAGCCGCCACCCAGGGCACGGCTGCCAAGGTGCGCGTGCTGCTCGAGTCCGGCGACCATAAAGAAATCTGGGGAACGGTCGGGGTGTCGGAAAACATCATGGAGGCCAGTTGGCAAGCGTTGGCGGACAGCATTGAGTATAAACTTCTGCCGCGTGACCGCTGATCGGCGCAGGGCGATCTTCAACCATTCCTGAAATTCTCTTGACTTGGCCGATAACCTCACGTAATTTATGGAGAAAATTTAGGCCGATCAGCGTCGCCTAAATCGCTGACGTAAGTGGATGTTCTGAGGAGGGGCCCAAGGGGGAGGCATGAGAAAGGCAGATATCGCCAACGAGATCTATGAGAAGGTCGGGGTGTCCAAGAAAGAAGCCTCGGACATCGTGGAATTCATCCTGAATCTGCTGAAAGCGGTCCTCCAAAAGGGCGAGGCGGTCAAGATCGCCGGGTTTGGGAATTTCGTGGTTCGCAGCAAGGGGGCCAGGAAAGGCCGGAATCCCAGGACGGGCGAGGAAATCGGCATCACGCCGCGCCGGGTCGTCACCTTCCGTCCAAGCCAGGTCTTCAAGAAGTACGTCAATCAGCCCTGACGGCTGGGGCATGTCTCACCGAACGAGCGCGAGGGTCGCTGATGGCGGCTGAGCCCAGGCTGGGCACTAAGCTGTTCTATAAAATTGGAGAAGTCAGTGCGATCACGAAGCTTCCCTCCTATGTCTTGCGTTTTTGGGAGTCCGAGTTCAGCTTCCTGAAGCCCAAGAAGAGCCGCGGCAATCAGCGCCTCTACGTTCAGCGAGACATCGAAACCGTATTGGAAATCAAGCGTATGCTCTACGAAGAGGGGCATACGATCGCCGGTGTCAAGCGGTTTTGGGCCAAGCGGAGTCGAATAGGAAGTCGGCCCATGAAGCCGCGGGAGTTGGCCAAGCGCATGAGAGGGAACTTGGAGGCCATTCTCAAAATTCTTGAATCCTATGAACGCTGAGGCGTCGTCACGGGACGGCTTCTTGGCTGACGATCGAGAAAGTTGAGCGCAGACGGGTCGGGGCGTAGCGCAGCCCGGTAGCGCGCTCGCTTGGGGTGCGAGAGGTCGTGGGTTCAAATCCCGCCGCCCCGACCATTAGGAACGTGAAGCGCGAGGCGTGAGGCGATTGCTCCTCACGCCTCACGAGTTACGGTTAATCGAGCTGCCACGCGCAGCTTTTTTTGTTTCCGATGCGTGACGGCCCTTGCATGAACATTCTGGTCACCAATGACGACGGCATCGCCTCGCCGGGACTCCATGCGCTGGCTGCCGCGCTCCGCCGGTTGGGGGACGTATGGGTGGTCGCTCCGGATCGTGAACGAACCGCGGTCGGCCATGCCTTGACGCTCCACAAGCCGCTCCGGATCAACCGTCTGGACACGCGGGTCTTCTCGGTCAACGGGACGCCGAGCGACTGCGTCAACCTGGCCATCAAAAAGGTCTTGCGCGGGATGCCCGCCCTGATTGTGTCGGGTATCAACAGGGGCGTGAACCTCGGGGACGACGTGACGTATTCGGGGACCGTCTCGGCTGCGCTGGAGGGGACGATCCTGGGCGTGCCCTCGATCGCCGTCTCGCAGGAGGCGCGGCGGAACGGCCGGGCTTTCCAATTCGGGGTGGCCGCTTCCTATGCCGTGCGCGTGGCCAGAGCGGTGCTCCGCTTTGGGTTGCCGGCAGAGACCCTGCTGAACGTGAACGTGCCGGATCGCCCACGGGCGTCCATTGCCGGCGTCAAGGTCACCTGTTTGAGCCGCCGCCGGTTCGAGGATCCGATCGTCGAAAAGGTGGATCCCCACGGGCGGAAGTATTATTGGATCGCGGGCACCCGCGTGTCGTGGGAGCGGCGAAAGGACGCCGACCATGAAGCCCTGCGGCGCGGGATGGTGTCGGTCACGCCCATCCATCTCGACATTACGCACTATGATGCCTTGGAGCACATCCGTCTATGGGAGCCGATGCTCCGGAGCGGGAGGATGCCGCGCACGGGACGTCCCGTGCGTACGTCCGGAGGGAGCCGGCGATCCCCCCTCCTCGGCGCCCAATCCAGCCCGCCGAAACGGAGCGCCGCAAAGCCATAACGCAGTCGGATCGCCATGCTGAAGATCCACAATACCCTCACCGGCCGCAAAGAACTCTTCGAGCCCTTGGTGTCGGGGACCGTGCGGATGTACGTCTGCGGCGTGACGGTCTACGACGAATGCCATATCGGCCATGCCCGTAGCGCGTTCGTCTTCGACGTGGTTCGGCGCTATCTCGAACACAGCGGATTCTCCGTCACCTTCGTGAAAAACTTCACGGATGTGGACGACAAGATCATCAAGCGAGCCAATGAACTCGGCAAACCCTGGCAGGAAATAACGGCAACGTACATCGACGCCTATTACCGCGATATGGGGCGGCTTGGCATCAAGCCGGCGACGGTGGAGCCGAAAGCCACGGAACACATGGCGGAGATTATTGGGCTGGTCCAAGTGCTGCTGACAAAAGGCGCGGCCTATCAGGTGAACGGGGATGTGTATTTTCAGGTCGAGCGGTATGGATCGTATGGCCGGCTTTCGAAACGGAAGCTGGACGACATGCAGGCCGGCGCTCGTGTCGAGGTGGATGAGCGCAAGCGGCACCCCATGGATTTTGCCCTATGGAAGGGCGCGAAGTCGGGCGAGCCGGCGTGGCCCAGCCCGTGGGGGCCTGGCCGCCCGGGTTGGCACATCGAATGTTCGGCCATGTCCATGAAACACCTCGGCGAGACGTTCGACATCCACGGCGGCGGGGCGGACCTTATTTTCCCTCATCATGAAAACGAGATCGCCCAATCCTGCGCCGCCACTGGCAAAGAGTTCGCCCGCTACTGGCTCCACAACGGGTTCGTGCAGATCAATCAGGAGAAGATGTCGAAGTCGTTGGGAAATTTTTTCACGATTCGTGAAATTTTTGAGAAGTGGAGGGGGCACTGGAGTGGGGAAAGTTTTCAAAACGATCTCTTGACCGCTGAGGTGTTGCGCTATTTTCTCTTGGCTACGCACTATCGGAGTCCGTTAGATTTTTCAGATATCGGCTTAGAGGAAGCCAGGAATACATTGAACGGTTTCTACGGGTTGTTCCAGCGGCTGGAAGAGTCTGCGGGAAAAGAAGAGCAGGGGGATGTACGGATACAGCCGTTGTTAGAACGGTTCGGCGATGTATTCGGACAGGCAATGGACGATGATTTTAATACGCCTGTGGCCATTGCCGAATTCCAGCGACTCAGAAGTGAGGTGAACAAACTCCTTGGGATTGGCCTGTCTCGTTCAGCACGCGTTGATGCGCTCGGAGCTTTTCGACGATTTGGTGAAGTTCTAGGGCTCTTTCAACTCAAAAAATGGCAATTTAATGTCTGCCTGAAACCGGTGCCTATGACGGGTGAGGCGCATCTCAGAGCTGAAGCCGTCATTGTGAGGGGGAGCCAAGCTCTGACGGACGAGGAGATTGAAAGGCAATTAGCTGACCGTCTGGAAGCACGCAAGCGAAAAGACTTTGCAAAGGCTGATGCAATCCGCGAGGCACTTGAGGAGCGGGGCATCATCATTGAGGATCGTCCCGATGGAACCAGCCGCTGGAAGCGGTAACGCCCCTGAACTCCTCTACGGCCTTCACACGGTGCGGGAAGCGCTCCGGGCCGGCACCAGACCGTTGTTGAAGCTTCTGGTGGTGCAGAGGGACAAGCAATTTGCCGAACTCGTCGGGCTGGCGCGGGCGGCAGGGGTGCCGGTCCAGATCGAACCGCGCCCGGCCCTGGATCGGCTGGTGCCGGACGGTCGGCATCA
>SCVQ01000440.1 GCA_004296865.1 Nitrospirota bacterium | reverse complement strand
AAAGTCTCGATGGTCGGACATGACCTGAAGCTGGACGAAGGGATCGGGACCTGCGGGAAGGACGGCCAGTCCGTTCCGGTCGGGGTTGGGTTGCCCACGATCAAGATCAATGAGATCACCGTGGGTGGGACGCAGGGCTAGAGACGGAGAATCATGCCGGACAAGGACGTGGTGATAGAGCAGAGTTATCGGCAATTGGCGGCCGACATGCTGGCGCGCGCCAAACAACACGGGGCCAGCGAGGCCGATGTGGTGGTGGCCGACGGCCGGAACTTCTCGGTCCAAGTGCGGCTGTCCGCCGTGGACCGGCTGACGAAGGCGAGGGAGAAGCGGTTGGGGCTCCGGGTGTTCTTGGGCAAGCGCTCCGCCAGCGCCGCGACGTCGGACTTTTCGCAGGAATCGTTGGATCGCCTGGTGTCGGACACCTGCACCCTGGCGGCTGCTGTGGCGGAGGACGAGGTCTCCGGGTTGCCGGCCAGGGACCTGATGGCCAGCGACATTCCGGACCTTGACCTCTATGACGGCACCGAACTGGCGACCGAACAACAGATCGAGTTGGCGCAGCGTACCGAGGCCGCCGCGCTGGCCGAAGATCCCAGGATCACCAAT
Organism: Nitrospirota bacterium; assembly: GCA_004296865.1. Classification (GTDB taxonomy): domain Bacteria; phylum Nitrospirota; class Nitrospiria; order Nitrospirales; family Nitrospiraceae; genus SCVQ01. Next base: position 16,571 of record SCVQ01000440.1, on the reverse strand, counting down.
TCCGAGGGGGCCGAGTTCAACTCCTCGAGCGGTCGGGTCGTACTGGGGAACAGCCATGGCTTTATGGGTGAATACCGCAGTTCCAGCTTTTCCGTCTCCGTCTCGCCGATTGCCACCGAGCCGGACACCGGCGGCATGCAGCGGGATTCCTGGTATGCCATCCAGCGCAAGTTTGGGCGTCTGGCCAGTCCGGAGTCGGTCGGGCAGGAGGCGGCACGGCGCACGTTGCGTCGCCTGGGGGCTAGAAAAATTTCCACCACACGAGCCCCGGTGATCTTCGACCAGGAGACGGCGAACAGCCTCCTAGGGCATCTCTGCGGGGCGGTCTCCGGGTATGCGTTGTACAAGGGAACGTCCTTTCTGATCGGGCAACTCGGCAAGCAGTTGGCGCCGGCCTGGGTGACGATCTATGATGACGGCCGCATGGCTGGCGGCTTGGGGTCGCGGCCGTTCGACGGGGAGGGGCTGGCGACGGGCAAGACCACGGTGGTCGAGCGGGGCTTGCTGACCAGTTATTTGCTGGACACGTATTCGGGACGAAAGCTGGGGCTGCCTTCGACCGGCAATGCATCCCGCGGCGTGGGTGAGGGCCCCTCGGTGGGGCCGACCAATTTTTATTTGGCGCCTGGCTCGTCCACTCCCGCTGAGATCATCCGATCCGTCCGCGAAGGGCTCTATGTCACCGAGTTGATCGGGTTCGGCGTGAACATGGTGACGGGCGACTATTCGCGCGGGGCTGCCGGGTTTTGGATTGAGAACGGCGAGTTGGCCTATCCCGTGGAGGAAATCACGATTGCCGGTAATCTGAACCAGATGTTCGCCGACATCGAGTTGGTGGGCAACGACCTGGAGTTCCGCGGGCGTATCACCAGCCCCACGGTCAAAGTCCGCGAGATGACGATCGCCGGCAACTGACACAGCCGCCATAACCGCAGCGGCCGCCTTGGCTCGCGAGGAGGGCACATGCGCATCAGCTCGATGGCGTTCAGCAACCAGGGAGCGATTCCGGCATTGTATACCTGCGAGGGCAAGGACATTTCACCGCCGCTGGCGTGGTCGGATCTCCCGGCGGGCACCAAGAGCCTGGCGCTGATTGTCGATGACCCGGATGCCCCGGACCCGGCCGCGCCGAAAATGACCTGGGTGCACTGGGTTCTCTATAACCTGCCGGCCACGAATGGCGGGCTGCCGGAAGGCGTGAAGGTGCTGCCCGCCGAAACGAAGGAAGGTGTGAATAACTGGAAGCGAACTGGCTACGGCGGACCGTGCCCGCCGATCGGCCGCCACCGCTACTTCCATAAGCTCTACGCGCTGGACACCATGCTGCCGGACCTGAAGCAGCCGACCAAGGCAAAGCTCGAAGCGGCAATGAAGGGCTACGTCATCGGCGAGGCGCAGTTGATGGGGACGTATCAGAAGCGCGGGTAAAATTCGTCCGCCCGCAGCCCTACAATCCAGATCGCCGAGATGACGATCGCGGGGAACTAGGACGATAAGGAGGGGACAAGCTATGCGACGTGCATGGAGCTGGGTGCTTCTGGCGATGCTGGTACTGCCTGGCATGAGCTTCGCAGCCGATTTCCGGCTTGCCAGTCCCACGGTCAAGGACCAAGGCACCATCGGCAATGAGCACGTCTACAACGGTTTCGGATGCAGCGGCCGCAATGTGTCGCCGGAGCTTCAGTGGGAGCGGGCACCCAAGGAGACTAAAAGTTTTGCCGTGACGGTCTACGATCCTGATGCACCGACCGGAAGCGGCTGGTGGCACTGGATCATCTTCAACATTCCTCCAAGCGTCACCTCGCTGCCGGCGGGCGCCGGGAAGCCGGACGGTGGGGGCGCGCCTCCGGGCAGCATACAGAGCATGACCGATTTCGGCCAGCCTGGTTACGGCGGTCCTTGCCCGCCAGCAGGCGATAAGTCTCACCGATATGTCTTCACCGTGTACGCGCTGAAAGTGGATCAGCTTTCGTTAAGGAAGGAGGCGTTGGGTGCGATGGCCGGTTTCTATCTGAATCAGAATGCGTTGGGAAAGGCATCCTTCACGGCCAAGTACGGTCGGTGAAAGCCTAAGGAGTCCTAGGGAGAGACCATGCCGTTAGACCACGAAGCAGGCAAGCGCATGTTGCAGCTCATCACGTCTCGCTATGACCAGCGGGAGTGGAGAAAAAAGATCGAAAAAACCCTGAGCCTTCCGGCGACGGGCGTGAGCGATGATGTTCAGCGCGCGATCTTTCTCTATCTGAAGCACGGGCTCAAGGCCTACAAGTCACGCCGGGCCGACCCGGACTCCTGGATTGTGGGGGGCTATGCCACGAAGGAGGTCGTCGAGCGGGTCAAGTTCAATCCGGCAGAGGTCGGCGCAACGGTCGCCAAGGAAGACGTGGCTGGCCTCGGGGTGGACCCAGGCCAGGACGTGGATACGGCCTGGTGGGATGAGATGCTGGTGACGTGGTTTGAAGAGCCGGAAGCCGAAGCAATAGAATCCGAAGGGGCCGAAGAGTCTCAACCCGCCGCAGACAGCAAGGTGAAATCAACCGAAGCTTGAGCGGCCAAGTGGTTCGTTCCCGCTTGCGATTTGAGTTGTCCCGCCTCGCCACCCGGTATATCTGCTGATTCCTTCACGAGCCAAACAGATCCATCTGTGCTGGTTGGCACTCGGCAGATGCTGCAGGCGCGGAGGATTGGGCCGGCTGATCCAACGGCGTAGGGTTGTTCAACTGGTCGAGGTAGGCCTTCAGCTTCCGGAAATCCTCATGCAACGGTTCTCTGAGGTTGCCCTGGTGTAGGGCGGCGGCCGGGTGCAGCAGCGGAAAGACGACGAAGTCCTTCAAGCGAATCGCCTGGCCACGGACTTTCATGATCCCCACCTTCTTTTCCAGGATGGTCTGCGTGGCCCAGTTGCCGAGCGTGCAGACCAGCTTCGGCTTGATCAGGTCGATTTGCTGCAGGAGAAACGGCTTACAGGTGTCCACTTCATCCGGCTCCGGGTCCCGGTTGTCGGGCGGCCGGCACTTGATCACATTGGCGATGTAGATTTCGGCCCGTGAGAGACCGGCCGACTGGAGCAAGTCGTTCAGCAGCTTGCCGGCCGCGCCGACGAAGGGCTCCCCCTGCCGGTCCTCGTGAAAGCCGGGGGCTTCGCCGACGAACATGACGGCGGCCTTGGGATTGCCGGTGCCGAAGACAACTTGCGATCGGCCCAGACGGGACAATTTGCAGCGCTGACAGCCTTGAAGCGATTCGCCCAGTTCCTGGAGCGTCATGGAAGTGCTCGAATGGTGATGATCTGCGGATCAGCGCCGCATCTTAGTCGCCGGTCGAAAACTTGTCAACGACGAAGGAAGAGGCAGAGGGCCGTTAGAAACTCGTTTCGGTGCTGCTCGGTTCCGTCGTCTCCCCATCGATGCGCCAGCCCAGTGGGCGGAATTCCACTCGCTCCGGGCCTCTGGCTTGGCTGGGTGGCATCTTCGGATGCGGGCGTTCCTCCAGCGTGACGGTGAGGAGGCGGTAGGCTCCGTCACGCTTGATCTTCAGGTCGATCGTTTGCCCAACCTTCAGACTTTTGAACACGGTGACGTATTGCTCGGGCGATTTGACCTCGAACCCGTTCACCGCGACGAGGATGTCCCCGCCCAAGATCCATGGGTCTCCGTTGACGGCGACGGTCAGCTCTCCGCCCCTCAGGCCGATCTTTTCTGCGGGGCTGCCTGTGGCGACGCCTGCCACCAGCAATCCCTTGGACAGCGGCAGCGTGAACAGATTGATGATGTCGTCGGAGAGGATTGCCCGTGATGCCGAGCCACGGCCGGATGACGCGGCCTTGGGTCCGCAGCTCGGCCATGACCGATTTGGCGGCGTTGATCGGGATTGCGAACCCGATGTTCTGCGCGCCGGCCAGGAGCGCGGCGTTGATGCCGATCACCCGCCCCTCCGTGTCCACCAAGGGTCCGCCGCTGTTGCCGGGGTTGATGGCGGCGCTGGTCTGGATCACCCGGTCCTGGATCAGCGTGGCGGTTTCCGGTGTGGACCCGAAGCCGCTGATGACGCCGGTGGTGAGCGCATAGCCCAACCCGAACGGGTGGCCGATCGCCAGGACCTTTTGGCCGACTTCGATCTGGTCCGAATTGCCCAGGGCGGCGGTGGCGTGGCGGCCAGGGGGGAGGGCGACGCGCAACAACGCCAGGTCCGTGATCGGATCGCTTCCGACGATCTCTGCGGGCAAGCGCGCGCCCTCGTACAGCGTGACAGAAATTTTCGTGGCGCCTTCCACCACGTGGGCATTCGTCAAAATCAGGCCCTGCTCGTCCAGTAACAGGCCCGAGCCGATGGCGTTGGTGGCGCCCGCGATCATCTGCCCGGCTATCTGATTGCCGCCGAGGTTGGCCGAGGTGATGAAGACGGTGGTGGGCGCCACTTTCTTGTAGACCCGGACGGTGTTGTCTTGTTCCGCGTCTTTGGGCGAGGCGGCAGCCTGGGCCATGCCGGCCGGTCCGAGCATCGCCCACAGGGTCAGGCCGAGTGCGAGCTGGCGTAGCTTGTTCGATAGGGGGCTTGTCATGGCGCGTGGCGTTCCTGTCGTGTCGGCGCGAGGCTGCCTCATGCGTTATCGTCCTGATGAGGCCGGGACTTGAGGAAAATGTCTGGCGAGGTCGGAGGATTGGGCAGAATCAGCGATTGTGCAGCGGGAGGTTGCGCTAGGGGGTGCCCGTCTGCCTGGCCTGAATTGCCTTAGCGCAGAGGTCTCCGCTCAGGATGGCGCTTTCCAGTGTTGCAGGAAGGCCGGTATCGGTCCAATCTCCGGCCAGGAATAAGTTGGGGAAGGGGCTTTGCTGGAGCGGCCGCAACGCAGCCGTTCCCGGTCCAATCGACAGGAAGGCGTGAGGCTGTCTGACGATCCGATAGTCCTTGGCTCCGGCGACACCGGTCTTGGGGAGCGCGGTACCGACTTCTTTCAGGGCCAATTCGAGCAGTTCTTGATCGGGGCGAGCCAGCAAGTCCGGTCTGCCGGTGGCGGTGAGCGAGACACGGGTCTGCCGGTCTGCCGATTCTCCTTCGGCCCGGCAGACGAGCCAATGAAAGGGGCGTTCTGCCAGCAGCAACACGTGGGGAGTCGGCACCGGCCGGTTCAGCCAGAGGTGGACCGTCAGTGCAGGCGTGTCGATCAGCTTGGTGAGATGTTGAAAATAGGCAAAGCGGGTCAAGGCTCGTTCCGGCAGGAGTGGGCTCAGGTGCCGGTGCGGAAGCGCCACCACGTACCAATCCGCCGTGAGCATGCCTCCTGACCGGAGCTGTACGCCGGTGATACGGTGGGCGTCGAAGCGAAGGTGCTCCACCGTGGTGTCCAGCCTCAGGAGGGCTCCTGCTTGCAAGAGTTTCTCGTGGGCCGGTTCCAGAAATAGCGGGCGGAGATCGCAGTCGGGTATTGCAAGGCCGGCATGGCGGCGGGCCGTCAGGAAGCACCGGGTCAAGGTGGCGACCAGGATGGCCGCCGAGATGTTCGTGAGGCCGTTGCCGACCAGAAAGTGCGCCAGCGGGTTCCAGACGTGATTGGCGGCGTCTGTCGATTGGCCGCTCTCGGTCAGCCACGCGGCGGCCGTGCGGTGCTCCAAGTCGGCGGGCAGCGGGGGATCGCCTTCCCACGTCCGCTCAAGCAACATGAGCAGGCGCCACCGATCGCGACGCGACAGCCCGCGAAATAACGTGAGGCCCAGGATCGTGTGGAATGGCGCCGGCATCAGGGGGCGGGGCCATCGGACCCTGCGGGCTGTTCCCGATGCGCCACGGTCCGGCAGGAGAAACTCGAGGCGCAAACGGTTCGAGAATGAAACGTGCGACGCCGTGCCCAAGGTCTGCAGCAACGAAAGGGTGGCCTGCTGGTAGCCCAGGAATACGACGGGAAGGGCTTCGGTGTCAGATTGCAGGAGCCGGCCCCCCAGCTCGCGGTCCTGGTCCACGAGTGTCACGGCATAGCCCTGCGCGCTTACCCGCAGGGCGGCGGTCAGCCCGGCAAGGCCTCCCCCGATGATGAGGACGTGACGCTTCATGAACGGTGCACCGGCTCTCAGGCTCCGCGAGGACGCGACGGCAGCAGAGATCGAAGCCAGACTCCGGTTGCAATCGCCATGCGATAGGAGGGAGCCAAGCTGATGCGGGGGCCGAAGACCCGGTAGTCGGACGTTTCGATGCGGCCCAGGATGCGTCGGTAGATGCCGCGCATGATTTCAGCCACGGTCAGGGCGCGGCGGTCGGCGGGTGGCAGCCGCTCCGCAGCCTTCCGTGCCTTGGCGTAGAACTCGCGGGCTCGCGCCGACTCGAACTGCATCAGATCGAGGAAGCGCGGTGAATAGGTCCCTGTCAGGAGTTCTTCTTCATGGTAGCCGAAACGGGCGAGGTCTTCCTGCGGCAGATAGACCCGCCCGCGCTCCGCGTCCGATCTCAGGTCCCGCAGAATGTTGGTCAACTGGAACGCGAGGCCCAGATTGACGGCGTACTCCTGCGCCAGCGGGGACCGGGTGCCGAAGACTTTCAGGCAGATGAGGCCGACAATCGAGGCGACCCGGTAACAATAGAGGTAGAGTTCGTCGAAGGTCGCATAGCGGGCGGTCGTGAGGTCCATCTCCACGCCCGCGATGAGTTCGGCAAAGTATTCCTGCGGGATGGCCAGGCGCCGCGCATGTTCGGCCAGGCTGATCGTGACGGGGTGGGTCGGCGACCCGCCGTAGGCGGCGGCCAGTTCTTCCCGCCACCGCTGGAGCGCCTCGCGCGGGTCGCTGCCGGGCGGGGCGTCGTCCACGGCGCTGTCCACCTCGCGGCAGAAGGCGTAGACGGTGTACATGGCGGCGCGGCGCGCGCGCGGCAGGAACAGAAAGGAGTAGTAGAAGTTGCTCCCGCTCTGTTTGGTCACGGCTTCGCAGTAGGCCTGTGCTTCAGATGGCGTCATGGTCATGAGGCGCGGAGATTGCCGGAGGGCATGCGTTCCACGCCCGGCGGTAAGGTGGCTCCAAACAGCGAGGGGTGGCAGAGCGTCGCCAGCATGGCTACTCCTTCCACGAGGCGCGGGCCAGGCCGGCTGAAGTAGGAAGAAGCGTCTACGGCAAAAACACGGCCGTTCCGCACCGCCGGGATCGTTGCCCAACCGGGCCACCGGGATGGAACCGCCAGACGGTCCAACTCGCGAAGGGCCTTGGTCGCAGAGAATCCACAAGGCATCATCACCAAGACGTCCGGCGCAGCGGCGAGGACCTGTTCCCAGGCGATGTGTTTGGACGGGGCGCTGCCGGTCCCGATCGGGTCCTTGCCCCCGGCCCGGGCCACCATCTCCGGAACCCAGTGGCCGGCTGCGTAGAGCGGATCCAGCCATTCGAGACAGACGACCGTCGGCCGCTCCGCCGTGGCGACCCGCTCGCGAACGGACTGCAGCCGCGCGCGCAGCGTCGCCGCCAGCGTACGGGCTTCTGGCTCTCGCCCCGTCGCGCCGCCGATCCGCTCGACGTCAGCCAGGACGTCATTCAGACCGGTGGGGTTCAGCGTCAAGAGTCGCGGCTCTTTGGGGAGGGCGGCGATGGCGCGCTGCAATTGGCTTGGCGTGATGGCGCAGACCTGGCACAAGTCCTGGGTGATGACTAGGTCCGGCTGCGCGCGACTGAAGAGGGGCTCGTCGAGGGCGTAGAGGCGGTCGCCGTTCTCCAGCGTCTCGCGTACGCGGCGGTCGATCTCGCGACTGGTCGCCTGAGCGGTGTCGATGGCGGCCCGTACCAGGACTGGCTTGCGCCGTATTTCCTGGGGGTAGTCGCATTCGTGACTGATGCCGACCAGTTCGTCGGCCAGCCCCAGCGCCGCCACGACTTCCGTGGCGCCCGGCAGCAGGGAGCAGATTCTCATCGGGCCGATCCTTCCCGGGTCCGGGTCGTGCCCCACAGCCGGTCCGCCAGTTCCGCGAGGCGGACATCTGCGAGCGACTCGGTGACGGCGTCCGCTTCGTGGAGGTCTTGCAGCGTATGCGTGTTGGTTACGGCCAGGACCTTCATGCCGGCGGCGCGGGCTGCGCGGATGCCGGGGATCGAGTCTTCGATGACCAGGCAATCACCCGCTGTGAGGGCCGATTGGCCGGGGGCGGCCTGCCGGTTGAGCGCGGCCAGCGCGTGCAAAAATCCCTCCGGGTCCGGTTTCCCTCGCGAGACGTCTTCCGAGCTGGTGATGTGGGAAAATTCTTTTCGGATGCCGGCTTGTTCCAGAATGAATTCGATCTCGTGCCGGAGCGCCCCGGATGCGATCGCCAGGCGGTATCGCCCGGCTGCGTCGCGGACCAGTTCGCGCACGCCGGGAAAAATCACGAGGTGCTGTGTGATGTGAGCAAGATAGGCGCGTCCCTTACGGGCCACCAGGTCGTCGATGAGGGCTTTCGGAGCCGGTCGGTCATGCGCGGCGAGGACGGCTGCGAAACAGCCTTTGTCGTCGTAGCCCAGATACTTGGCGTAGTACTCGGACTCCGTCAGCGGCAGCCCGATCTCGCCCAGCACCTGGCGGAACATGGCGAAGTGAATCGGCTCGTTGTCCGCCATAACGCCGTCGAAATCGAAAATGATCGCCTGGAGCATCGTTGTGTCTCTCGAATCGAAACAGCCGCGGCATTATAGCACAGGCCCTATGCGTAGATGCCACTGCGAGGGCTCTGCCAGGCGATGAAGAACGGGTTGAACGACGTTGAGCAGGATTGACGGAGCGAGGACAGACCGCTACGGCGTGGCGGTCCGGAGCTGCTGTTCGCCGATCCAGCCGACGGTGCCTTGCTGCGTGCGGACCGCATAGACCCAGGCATTGCCCCGGAGTTCCCCGTCGACGACGGTCAAGAGGTCGCTGGGGCTGACCATCGGGCCAGGCTTGCTTTTTTCCGGAGTGCTGCTGAGCGCGACTGCGGCGGCCGGCAGAGTCGGATCGGGAACGACCGAGACGAGCTGCCCCTCGCTGAACAACGGGGCCAGCGAGCTCGGTGCAGGCGAAGGTCGGGTAGCGGCGGGAGCTGTCTCCGATGTCGGGGGTTGCAATGCTGTGGACGGGAAAGGTCCCATCGGAGCTGCTGTAGCAGGTTGCGACATGGGGGAGGGGCCCGGCGTTGCTGCAAGAGGCGGCATGGAGGGCTCTGCCGGTGTCGGCGTAGGAGTCGGCTTGGCACCTGGCACGTTCGGTGATCCCGCCGTCGCAGGGGGCGCAGCAGGGGCTGCGGGCGCCGCCGGTGTTTGGGTTGTGCCCTGTCCCAGCATGTCCATGAGCGAGCCCGGTTCCATGGCCAGATAGGCACCGGCTGCGACAAGGACCGCTAGGAGCGCCAGCATCAGGGGCCGTCGCGCGGAAGGTTTTTCAGGTTCTTCGGGATCCTCCGGGAAAGGGTTTTCCGAAGAAGCGTCCGAGGGAGAGGGCTTGTCCGAATCGTCGAGATCGTCCAGGTCCAGGTCCGGTTCTGGTTCGCGAGCGAAGAAAATGCTCCAAGCAGGGAGACTGCTTGCCGCTGCTGGGAAACCGGGCTGTCCGAACATCGAACCCCCTCCTCGAGGTCTGCACAGGTACGTCACGTATCGCAGATGTAAATACCATCGCCGAGTAATCCTGTCAAACGTTGGGCTGAAATTTGGTGGCGTGGGGTGAAGGGGAAGGTCAGGCGATGGCGAGACCGGCGTAGCCGACGACGCGGTCACGGTCGCCGCTGATGTCGCCGGATGTGGCGTAGCGCACCAACGTTCCGGCGGTGGCTCCCAAGGCGCGGGCTGCGTGGAGGACGGTCACGGTCGCCGCGAAGCCGCACATGGTGATCCGATGTTGGCGGACCGCTGCGCTCAAGGCCGTCGGATCCAGGTGCTCGATGGCCGTGATGGCGTGGCGGTCCTTTGTCCGGACGATCTGATCAGGTTCATAATGGGTCATGTCGGTGCTGGCGACCAGCAGTGGACGGCCGGCGCCGGCGTAAGGGGCCGAGCGACCCAAGATGATTCGAGCCAGGCACTCGCCGAGTTCGCGGCAGATGTCCAGAGGGACATGTCCAAGCACGATCGGCACGATCCGGACATCGTTGCGGGCCTGCCGCAGGAACGGCAATTGGACCTCGATGCAATGCTCGTATTGGTGGGCGGAGGTGTCCGCTTTCGCTTGCGCGCACTGCGCAAGGACGGCATCCGTCACGTCACGGTCCACCGGCACGGATCCTCCAGGGATCAGCCACGAGCCATGTGGATACACGGACACCGGCGGCCCCATGCCGGTATGGTTGGGGCCGATCAGAATCACGGTGTCGGGCACGGTCACGCGGGCATAGACGGCCCCTGCGACGTGGCCGGAGTACATCAGTCCGGCATGGGGGCTGACGATGGCGATGACCGGCTGTGGGGCGACCGTGCCGGTGGTGTACTGCGCCACCTCGGCCGCGAGGGCCTCAGGCGAAGCGTTGTAGAACTGACCGGCGACGGCGGGTTGTCGGATCATGGTCCTCACGGCAGGTGATGGGCGATAGGCTATCGGCTATAGGTGAAGAACTGAAGCAGGCTGGGCTATCTCCACACTAAGGGCCTATGGCCTATTGCCCATAGCCTTATATCAACAGTACTGGACATTGGCGCAGGACAGCACTTGCTTCTCGCGGCTGCCGGTCCGGAAGACGGTAATCCCCTTGCAGCCGAGGCGATAGGCCAACCGGAAGGCCGAGGCGACGTCGGCCTGGGTGGCGTTGTGCGGCAGGTTGATCGTTTTGGACACGCCGCTGTCGCTGTATTTCTGAAAGGCCGCCTGCATGCGGACGTGGTGTTCCGGCGTCACATCGTGGGCGGTGACGAAGAGGCGGCGCAATCCCCAGGGAATCTCCGAGAGGTTCTGAATAGATTCGTTGGCGGCGACGCGGGCGAGCAGCCGCTTCGAATAGATGCCGGCGGCGCGGGCCCGTCGGAGGAAGGCCGGGTGGATGGTGACCAGGTGGACGTCCTCCATGACCGTTCTGGCAAAACTGACGCCGTACAGCGGCTCGATGCCGGGGGAGCAGTCGGCGATGATGCTGAGCGTGCCCGTCGGCGCGACCGTGGTCACGGTGGCGTTGCGGAGGCGGCGACCCTCGGATTCCAGGCGGCTGCCCTTGAAGTGCGGGAAGAGCCCCCGCTCGCGGGCCAGGTCCGCCGAGGCGGCGCGGCCCTGTTCACAGAGGAAGCGCATCACCCCTTCACCCGTGGTCAAGGCCTCCTCACTGTCATAGGGGATGCCCAGTGCGATCAGCAGGTCGGCGAAGCCCATCACGCCCAGGCCGACCTTGCGGTTGCCTTTTGTAATCGTTTCGATCTCCGGCAGCGGGTAGCGATTCATGTCGATCACGTCGTCGAGGAAGCGGACGGCATGGGGGATGGTTTCGGCCAGGCGGTCGAAGTCGATCCGGGGGCGTGTGGCCGGGCCGGTGACGAAGCGGGCCAGGTTGATGGACCCGAGCGTGCAGGATTCGTAGGGGAGCAGCGGCTGTTCGCCGCAGGGATTCGTCGCCTCGATGCGGCCGATGTGCGGGGTGGGATTGGTTGCGTTGATCGTGTCCAGGAAGACCATGCCCGGTTCCCCCGAGTGCCACGCCGCCTCCGTCAGACGGTCCCAGACCTCGGCGGCTTTCAGGCGGGCGACGGGACGGCCGGTGCGCGGATTGACCAGCGCGTAATCCTTGCGTCGATCCAGCGCACGCATGAAGGCGTCCGTGATCCCGACCGAGAGATTGAAGTTGGTGAGTTCCGTGGGGGCCCGCTTGACTTGGATGAACTCCAGGATGTCGGGATGGTCCACGCGCAGGATGCCCATGTTCGCCCCGCGCCGGGTGCCGCCTTGCTTGATCACTTCGGTGGCCATGTTGAAGACGTGCATGAAGGAGACCGGCCCGGAGGCGACGCCGCTGGTCGTGGCGACGCGATCGTGCTTGGGCCGCAAGTGGCTGAAGGAGAAGCCGGTCCCGCCGCCGGATTGGTGGATGAGGGCCTGGTGCTTGACCGCCTCGAAGATGGATTCCAGCGAGTCCTCGACCGGCAACACGAAGCAGGCGGAGAGTTGTTGCAGATCGCGGCCGGCGTTCATGAGCGTGGGGGAGTTGGGCAGAAAATCAAGCCGGTTCATCAGGCGCAAGAACGAGTCGGCGACCGATGCCGCCCGTGCCTTGCCGCCGGCGTAGAGATGTTCGGCCTGGGCGATGTTGCCGGCCACGCGCCGGAAGAGTCGTGTCGGCGTTTCCACCGGCGTGCCGGCGTCGTTTTTGGCCAAGTAGCGCCGGCGCAAGACGGTGAGCGCATTGGCGGAGAGGCGGGGCGTTGCGTGGGTACGGTCGCGCATGGCGTTGCTTTCCGTGCCGAGAGGCCGAGCAAGGAGCGGATTCATTATAAGCCAATTCCAGTCGAGGCGCTATCAGATGGAGAGGCAAACAATCGCGGTTTGCGGAGGCCGAAGGCGCTTGCAACTGTCCCGGCACCTGAGGCAGAATAAGGCCCGTGCGCCGGTGGTCCGGCGTCGGGTCTACGATGAAATCCTACCGCGAGGAACTCTGGTTCGAGACGAAGACGCGACGCGCCTATCTGAATATCACTCCCCAAGTCGAAGCGGCGGTCAGGAAGAGCGGGATCAAGGAAGGGCTCGTGCTCGTCAACGCCATGCACATCACGGCGAGCGTCTACATCAACGACGATGAGCCGGGCTTGCTCAAGGACTACGATGCTTTCCTGGAGCGGCTGGCGCCCCACGATGAAACCTATCGGCACAACGAGACCGGCGAAGACAACGGGGATGCCCACATCAAGCGGCAGGTGATGGGGCGCGACGTCGTGGTCGCCGTCACCGATGGCCGGTTGGACTTCGGCCCCTGGGAGCAAATTTTCTACGGCGAGTTCGATGGGCGCCGCAAAAAGCGCGTCTTGGTTAAAGTCATCGGGGAGTAACCCCGGTCGGAACGCCGGCAGGGCAAAAGTTGTTAGTAAAAAGTGAGGGCCTAAGCGATTCGTCATTCAGTCTTGTACTTGTTAACTTGTACCTTGCGCGTGCTGGCAAAGCTTGCCTCCCGGACTGAACTTTGGCAACATGGACGGAGATCGAGTCAGGAGTTGAACGTGATGGCCAATCGACCGACAGGGGGTTCGGCAGCCCATCACGGAGGAGGGGCCTATGTCTAGCTGGTACCGGCCCGATCCCTTGACGCGCGACCTCATTCACCTCATCAACGCCCGTCGGCACGACCATGGGGACGCGGACGCGGCGGTGGACACGCTGCAAGCGTTCCTGGATCAGGATCGGGAGCAGGATTTGCTCACCGTGCTGGCCGCGCTGGACGAGGAAATGGCCGAATGGCTTTTCGATTTGCTGGCGGAGGGCGCGTGCTCGGTCGTCATCGACGGCGACCCGGAGGAGAAGCCCACCTATGCGGTGCTGGCTGCGCTGGAATTGCCGCTGCAGGCCAATCTGCGTCTTCCGCTCGGCCTGAAGATCGATCCGGTGGCCACCTCGGATCTGCTCCACAAGCATCTCCATCTGCCGTCCGGGACCGTCGTGATGGTGGAGCCGCGGTTGCTCACCGACGCAACCCTCGACCTGCTGACCTTGCACGCGCTGCACGAACACATTTCGGCCCTCGCGGATTCGCAGCGCCGGCAATGCATGGCGGCCCGGCTGCATCCCCCCGTCGAGTCCACCGCCTATCTGATTTTCGAATTGATCGGGTCGCCGGAGCCGGGCCTGCCGGAGTCCATCGAGGAGGAGGATCGTCAGGCCCTCTTGGCCGGTCTGGTGGCCCAGTGTGGAGAATTGGCTCCTGCGCCGCAGATGATCGAGGCGCCGGTCTATGCCGCCTATGCCATGTTCGATGCGCAGAACGCCGTGCGGCTCCATCGGCTGGCGGACGAGACCGTCGCGGTCTGGCGCGACCTGGAGCCGGCCGTCCGGGCGCGGATCATCGTCCATCTGCACACGCAATGCGGCAACGGCGTCTACATGCCGGTCTGGACCGATCTTTTCGACCCCGAATTGCCGGACGACTACGGCCCGGTCTGGACTTCACCGGACGTCTGGGTCTTCACTGCCGATCTGCCGATTGAATGGCCGGGCGAAATGCTGACCAACCGTCTGTTGGCCGAAGGCTGCACCAGGTTCGAGAATCACATCGTCGAAGCGCCCGAAAACTAACGGGGCTGGCGCAGCGTAAGAAGGTCGAACGGATCGCCGGCCTGTCCGCGGAGAACAGCAATCCCCCTTCCGGTCAAAAAGCGGCGGCGGCTTTCTTGAGCGGCTCCAAGAGTTTTTCCGGGACCTTTAGATTCCCTCGCCCGATTCCGACCTCGATGTCCGGCTTCGTGACGCCGTGGAAGTCGCTCCCGCCGGTGATGAGCAGATCCAGCCGCTTCGCGATATTGAGATAATCCGCCGTCTGTTGCGGCTTGTGGGTGCTGTAGTGGACCTCGATCCCCATGAGCCCGTGAGCCTTCAATTCCTCGCAGAGCCTGAGCAGTCCGGCTTCGTTCTGCTTCGCCCACACGGGATGCGCGAGGACGGGCACGCCGCGGGCGGCCCTGATCCAGGCGATGGCCTCGGCCGGGCCAGGCAGTTCGCGCGGGACATAGGCGGGGGCGCCGTCGGCCAGGTAGCGGGTGAAGGCCTCTTTTGCGGACTGTACGTACCCCTTCTCCATCAGGACCCGCGCGATGTGGGGACGGCCCACGGATTCGGTGCCGGCCAGTTCTTGGACTTCTTGATAGGTGAGGGCCAGGCCCAGCTCGTTGAGCTTGGCCACGATCAGCGGGTTGCGCCGGTGGCGGCTGGCACGGAGTTGAGTCAGCCGGCTTTGCAACTCCGGGTCCTTCCAATCCACGTAATAACCGAGGATGTGCAATTCGGCATCTTCGTAGCGCGAGCTGATCTCGATGCCGGGAATCACCTCGATGCCCAGACGCGCGCCGGCTTCCATGGCCTCGGGGATTCCGTCCAGGATGTCATGGTCCGTGATGGCGAGGGCGCTGACGCCAGCCTTCTGGGCCAGGGCCAGGACTTCGGCCGGCGGGAGACTTCCGTCCGAGTGGGTGGTGTGGAGGTGGAGATCGATCCGGCGGCTTCGATTATCCATGCGGAAGTCCTTGCGCCTTCTCTTTTTCGGCGAGCAGCCTGGCGGTGAAAGATGGACCGCCGCCAGGGCTGTCCGTGTGTGCGCCTTCGTCATAATGAAGGACGCGCAGGCCTTCGGTCAAATGCAGGAGTTCATTGTGCGCCAGGCAGAACTCCCGCCGGCGCGGATGGTTGTGGCGCAGGTGGTTGTCGATCAAAAAGGTCTCGTACATCAGCACGCCGCCCGGCTTGAGGGCCTGGAGGAGAGTCGGAAAAAGGGGACGGTGCAAATAAAAAAAGACCAGGATGGCATCGTAGCGTTCGATCGGGAAGTCCGAAGAAAGATCGCGGCCTGATTCCAGATCCACGTGGCGCAGGGTCAGATTCTCAATTCGTCGTTCCCTGGCTGCTTCGGTGAGCGATGCCAGTGCCTGCTCGTCCCGGTCCACTCCCTCGATCGCATAGCCCTTGGCTGCCAGGAACAGCGCGTTGCGCCCCCGTCCTGTGGCAAGGTCCAGCAGGTGTCCTTTGGGGAGTCGATGCCAATGCTCTTGGAGAAATTGTGCCGGGGAGGGCTCATCCGTCGCCGTGGAACGGGTCCGCTCCAAGCGGACCCCGACTGATCCGCTGACGTGCTTTAAGGGCGGGGCTGTCTTTCTGAGCCAGAGGCTCAAGGCGGAGACCGCAAATTCCGCGAAGATCATGGCCGCTAGTCGCTCGGCCAATGTTTCCAGGAGAGAGTATGCCTGGCCGGTCCCGATATCGACGACGCGCTCGGCCACTTGGGCATAGTCCACGGTCCGTGCGATGTCGCCGGTGGCGGCTGCCTCGGTCATGGTGTCCGGAGGGTAGTCAAGGGCCAGGTCGACGACGATCGGCTGAGGGATCTGTCGTTCCTCGTGAGTGACGCCACAATGGCCTAGAAATTCAAGGCGTTCGATAATGATCCGGTCAGCCATGGGGCCATTTTCGTTGATGCTCTTGGCCAGAGTCAAGCTGAAGGCCGACCGTGGCGAGGCCTTCATTTTTCTTGACTACGATTTGGAGCCACTTCTATAATCCAGTCAGCCCTTTGTTGGTATTGTAAAAATCTCTGATTTAGCAAGGGAAATGGCCGAGTTTACGCATTTTAATGAATCCGGGAGAGCGCGGATGGTCGATGTCTCCAGCAAGACCTCGACCGAGCGGATGGCCACGGCTCAGGCGCGGGTTTTTATGACGCCGGAGACCCTGGAGAAAATTCATCGCGGCAAGATCGCCAAGGGCGACGTGTTGGCCGTCGCGCAGGTGGCCGGCGTGATGGGCGCCAAGCGGACTCCCGACCTGATTCCCATGTGCCATCCCGTCCTGCTCGCCAGCGTGGACGTCGGCTTCCAAGAAGAGTCTCAGCCGGATCAGCGCGGGCGTTGTGCGATCACCATCACGGCGACGGCCAAGACGACGGGCCCCACCGGAGTCGAAATGGAAGCGATGACCGCGGTGTCAGT
>SCVQ01000439.1 GCA_004296865.1 Nitrospirota bacterium | reverse complement strand
CCAGCGCCTTGACGATGGGCGGGTACGTAAAACCATAGACCGCGACGTAGATATAGCGCCGCGCCTTCTCGTAGAGTGCGACCAGCCGGTCCCCCGGCTGATCCTCCGGCGCGTAGTAGATTTCGACGGTGGCCGCCGCGCTCTGCTCCGGGACGACCGGAAAAGCCGCCAAGCCGGCACAGACCGCACAGGCCCACACCAAGACGGTCGGCGGCCACCCCCGCTTCGCCAAAGGCCATCCGGCACCGCGTGCAGTCTTCATCGGATTACTTGTCGAAGAGATCCTTGAAGTGATCGTCGGACTCCTCCCAGGCTTGCCGAGAGGTCGTGATGAGCCAATTCTTCAGAAAGGCTTTTTGGTCGGGCGTCAACATCTGCTTGATTTGGTGGGATCGTCCTTGAATCGGCTGCAGGAACCCCGCCCGCTTACTGAAATCCAACGTCGCGGTCCGCACATAGATGTTGGTATACGCCGTGGGTTTTCCCTCCTCCCCTTCGCCCTGAATCCACACGGAGAGAAACTTCTCGAGTTGGAGACCGGCACTGTCGAGCGCCGGGTCCGTATCGTGAAACAACTCGTTTTCGGACTGTTCCAACGGCACCGCCTCCTGGTGCCGGAACATAAAATTACGATTCCACACGCAACTGTTCCCCCTCCGCCCCCTCGATACGATGAATCCGCCTCAACCCCACGCTCCAACTGGGGCAAAAAGTCGTCATACTGTAGGGGAAACAAGCGGAATGTCAAGCCGGTCTCCTTGACAATGATGCACCTAGTTTGTTAGCGTTTTTGAATTCTCCTGTCTTCAAGCACAGTTGGAGCGCTCAATGCAGGTCAAAATCAACGGAAAACCCGAAGAGGTCCAGGGCACGACCGTGCTGGACTTGCTCAAGGCCAAGAATATCGACCCCCAGATGGTCGCCGTCGAACTGAACAGCACCATGCTGGAGCGAGACCGTTTGGCGACCACCCTCGTCAAAGAGGGCGATCAACTGGAATTTCTGTTCTACATGGGAGGCGGCCGGTGACCGTACAGGCCCACAAGGCAATCACCGAGCTCATCGGCGTGACTCCGCTCGTCCGGCTGAACCAACTCGCCCGCGAAGGCTCCGCCACGATTTACGCAAAAGTGGAATCGTTCAACCCGGGGGGCAGCGTCAAGGACCGCATCTGCCTCAACATGATCAACGAGGCGGAGCGCCAGGGCAAGCTCAAGCCCGGATCGACCATCGTGGAGCCCACCAGCGGAAACACCGGCATCGGCCTCGCGCTCATTGCCGCGGTGCGCGGCTATAAATTGATCCTGGTCATGCCCGAAAGCATGAGCATGGAACGCGCGAGCCTCCTCTCCTCCTACGGGGCGCAATTGGTCTTGACCGCGGCCTGGGAAGGCATGAAAGGGTCGATCAAAGAAGCCGAGAGCATCGTGGCACAGAATCCGTCGTACTTCATGCCTGATCAATTCTCCAACCCGGCGAATCCCGCGATACACCGGACGACGACGGCCGTGGAGATCTGGGACGCGCTCGACGGCCGCCTCGATGCCTTCGTGGCGGCGGTCGGCACGGGCGGCACGATCACCGGCTGCGGTGAAGTGTTCAAGGAACGCAATTCTACTATCCGGGTGATCGCGGTCGAACCGGCCGGCTCGCCCGTTCTCTCCGGGGGAGACCCTGGGCCGCACAAGATCCAGGGAATCGGAGCAGGCTTCATTCCCAAAGTGCTGAATCGGTCGATCCTCGACCAGGTCATCACGGTGACGGACGACGAGGCTTACCAGACCTCCAAGCTGCTGGCCAAGAAGGAAGGCTTGCTGGTCGGAATTTCCGCCGGCGCCAACGTCTTCGCCGCGCAAAAAGTGGCCGAGGAGCTGGGACCCGGCAAGACGGTTGTGACGATCCTCCCCGACACGGGCGAGCGGTACATCAGCATCGAAAAGTACTTCAACATCTAGTGACGGGTGACGCGTGATGGGTGACAAGTAATGAGAAGCCTCGCCAGTGCCCGTCACTCGTCACTTGTCACTCGTCACGGCAACTGATATGGAATTCACAGAAGACCAGATCACCCGTTACAGCCGGCACATCCTGTTGCCGGAAGTCGGCGGTAAGGGGCAGAAGAAGATTGCCAAGGCTCGGATACTGATCGTCGGAGCCGGAGGGCTGGGCTCGCCTGCGGCCTTGTACCTGGCAGCAGCCGGGGTCGGGACCATCGGTCTGATCGACAGCGATGTCGTGGACCTCTCGAACCTCCAGCGGCAGGTCATCCATCAGACGCCGGATCTGGGCCGGCCCAAAGTCATCTCGGCCAAGGAAAAAATCCAGGCCCTCAATCCCGACGTCACGGTGCTCACCTATCAAGACCGGTTCACGTCCAAGAACGCCCTAGAGCTGGTCAAGGCCTACGACATCGTGATCGACGGCGTGGACAACTTCCCGGCCAAGTTCCTGATCAACGATGCCTGCGTCTTCGCCGACAAACCGCTGGTGCACGGCGGGATTCTCCGATTCGAGGGCCGCGTCACCACCATCGTCCCGAGGAAATCGGCCTGTTACCGCTGCATCTTCAAACATCCCCCGCCGCCTGGGCTGATCGCCAGTTGCCAGGAGGCCGGAGTCATCGGCGTCCTCGCCGGCATCATCGGCACGATCCAGGCGACCGAGGCCTTGAAGCTCATCTTGGGGATCGGACGGCCGCTGACCGACCGGCTGCTCGATTTCGACGGGCGACGAACGGCGTTCCGCGAAATCAAGACGAGGCGGAACCCCCACTGCCCGCTCTGCGGAGACCGGCCGACGATTACGGAACTGTTCGATCACGACCCGGAGACCTGCGCGGTCAAGGTGACCAGTAATGCGTGATGGGTTTTCGAACAACGCATTACGCATTACTCATCACGATTCTCACGATTCTGCTACGGTGACGCCATGGCCAAAATGAAAGCGCTTGTATGCCGGGAATGCGGGAAGGAATACCCGACCACGGCCATCCACGTCTGCGAGCTCTGCTTCGGGCCGCTCGAGGTCAAGTACAACTACGACGAGATCAAGAAAACCATCTCGCGGAAAAAGATCGAGGCCGGCCCGCACAGCATGTGGCGATACCACGACCTGCTGCCGGTCGAAGGAGCGGTCGACCACGCCATCATCGGGCCGCACGCGGGCTTCACTCCGATGGTCCGCACGAAGAACCTGGGCGCCTATCTGGGGCTCGACGAACTCTATATCAAAAACGACACGGTCAACCACCCCACGCTCTCCTTTAAGGATCGCGTGGTGTCCGTGGCCCTCACGCGAGCGAGGGAGCTGGGGTTCGACACCGTCGCCTGCGCCTCGACCGGCAACCTGGCCAATTCCGTCGCCGCCCATGCCGCCGCAGCCGGCATGCAGTGTTACGTCTTCATCCCGGGCGACCTGGAAGCGGCGAAGGTGCTGGGCAACCTCATCTACCGGCCCAATGTGGTGGAGGTGGAGGGCAACTACGACGACGTGAACCGCCTGTGCAGCGAGATCGCGGGCGAACATCGCTGGGCCTTCGTGAACATCAACATCCGGCCCTATTATGCGGAAGGCTCCAAGACCCTGGCCTTCGAGACGGTCGAACAGCTCGGCTGGCGGGCGCCGGATCAAGCGGTCATTCCGATGGCCTCCGGCTCGCTCCTGACGAAGATCAAGAAAGGCCTGCACGAGATGCAGGCGCTGGGACTGGTGGACAACGTCAGGACCAAGATCAACGGGGCCCAGGCGGAAGGCTGCTCCCCGATCGCGACCGCGTACAAGGAAGGCCGTGACTTCTTCAGGCCCGTGAAACCCAAGACGATCGCCAAATCGCTCGCCATCGGCAATCCGGCGGACGGCTACTACGCCCTGAAAGCCACCGCCGAAACCGGCGGCGCGATGGACATGGTCTCCGACGAGGAAGTGGTCGAAGGGATCAAGCTGCTGGCCCAGACCGAAGGCATTTTCGCCGAGACCGCAGGCGGCGTGACGATCGGCGTGCTGCAGAAGCTGGTCAAGCAAGGCCACATCAAAAAGACCGACGTGACGGTGGCCTACATCACCGGCAACGGGCTGAAGACCCAGGAGGCCGTGGTGGATGCGGTCGGCCGGCCGGTTCGCATTCAGCCGAGCCTGGTGAATTTTCAACAGACGTTTAAAATGGGCAAGCATGGACAAGGTGACGCATGATTAAAGTCCGCATCCCCACCCCCCTCCGTCCGCTGACGAAGGGCCAGGGTGAAGTCGAGATCGTAGGCGCCAGCATCGACGAGCTGATCAACCAGTTGGACTCCGCCCATCCCGGCCTGAAAGGCCGTCTGTGCGACGAGAAGGGCGAGCTGCGCCGGTTCGTGAACATTTACGTCAACGAAGAGGACATCCGCTTTCTGCAGGGGAAGGACACCACCCTGAAGGATGGCGACGAGGTGTCCATCGTCCCGGCGATCGCGGGAGGCCGATGATGCCCAGCTTACGGTTTCACATCCGATTCCCCGAGAACAAGATCAAGGAACCGGTCATCTATCAGATCGGCCACGAGTACAAAGTCGTCACCAATGTCCGCCGGGCCGACGTGCGGGAAACCTCGGGCTGGATGGACGTGGAACTGACCGGCGAGATCGACGAGATCGAGCGGGCCGTCGTGGGACTCAGGGGAAAAGGCGTCCTGGTCGATCCGATCGAATTGAACGTGGTGGAGTAAGAAGAGGAGGCAATGGGCTATAGGCGATGGGTTATAGGCAGCACAAGAAACAGGGAGCAGGTGCTTGCACCGCCTCTGGCCTATAGCCCATAGCCTCTGGCCTATAGCCCGCAGCGAAGTTATGAATTTCACCGACGCACAGATTCAGCGATACAGCCGCCACATCATCCTGCCGGAAGTGGGCGGGAAGGGACAAAAAAAGCTCTGCCGCGCCAAGGTGCTGCTCATCGGGGCCGGAGGGTTGGGCTCGCCGGCCGCCCTCTATCTGACGGCGGCCGGGGTGGGCACGATCGGCCTGATGGACGGCGACGTGGTGGACCTCTCCAACTTGCAACGGCAGATCCTGC
>SCVQ01000438.1 GCA_004296865.1 Nitrospirota bacterium | reverse complement strand
TGGCGGTCTACGTCGTGAAGGTGGCCGGGCTGGCGGTGTTGATCGGGGTGGTCGAATCCATGTTCGCCAAGCTGCGCCTGTTCCGGGTCCCAGAACTCTTAGGTGTCGCGTTTGTCCTGGCGCTGTTGGCGTTGGTGTTTTTCTATATTTTACGGGGCTGACGTGCTTCAGATTCCTCCTCATATCGGGTCACAGATGGTGGATCTCTGTTCGGCGCTGCTGCTGCTGACCTGCTTTGCCATCGTGGCGCAACGGCGACTGTCGGCCTGCGTGGACCTGTTCGCCCTGCAGTCGGTCTTCCTGGCCGCGACGGCGGCCCTCGTCGCGTTCCTCACGGGCATCCACCACATCTACGTCGCGGCCGCGCTGACGGTGGTGATCAAGGCCATCGTGCTTCCGCGCATCCTCAAGAAGGTGATCGAGCGGCTGAACGTGACCCGCGAGTTGCAGATGAACATCAATGTCCCCGCAGGGCTTCTGATTTGCTGCGCCTTGGTGATCCTGGCCTTTTTCATCACCCAGCCCATCATCCCCCTCGGGTTCTTGCTCACGCGGGACTCGCTGGCGATTGCGCTGGCCATCGTGCTGATCGGCTTCTTCACGATGATCGCCCGCAAGAAGGCGGTGACCCAGGTGGTTGGGTTCTTGGTGATGGAAAACGGCCTGTTCCTGGGGGCAACGGCGGCCGCCTACGGCATGCCGCTCATCGTGGAGCTGGGTGTGTTTTTCGACGTGCTGGTCGCAGGGCTGATCGTCGGCATTTACACCCACCGGATCCAGGACGCCTTCGACAGCGTAGATACGAGCAAGCTCACCGTCCTGAAGGAATGAATTAGATGGCCTGGCCCCTTCTTGTACTGATTGTGGTGCCGGTCCTCGCCGGCCTCGGGAGCCTGGCGGTCCGCGACCGACGTCTCGTGGAGGCACTGCAGTGCGGGCAAGCCGGGACCCTGCTGGCCGCTTCGACGCTCGTCGTCGAGCGGGTTGTGACGGACGGGCAGGCCTCGGCCGGTCTACTCCTCCAGGCTGATGCGATGAGCGCCTGGATGGACCTGATCATCGGCGCGGTGGGAGGGACCGGCACGCTCTACGCGGTAGGCTACCTGGGCGAGGAGCTGGACCGAGGCCACGTCTCCATGAGTCGGTACCGGCAGTTCTTCTGCCTGTTTGATCTGTACCTGGCCGCGATGTTGACGGCGGTGAATGTGGAGAACGTAGCGATCATGTGGATCGCCGTCGAGGGCTCGACGCTCTCAGCGGCCCTGCTGATCGGATTTGATCGCAGAAAGGCGGCGCTGGAGGCGGGCTGGAAGTATGTGGTCCTCAGCTCGGTGGGCATTGCGTTGGCGCTGTTCGGGACGATCCTGGTCTACTACTCCTCGGAGCATGTGCTGGGCGTCACGAGCGAAGCCCTCCGCTGGTCTGAGCTGTATCGGGTAGCGGACACCCTCGACCCGACCGCAATCAAGGTGGCCTTCGTGTTCGTGTTGATCGGCTACGGAACGAAGGCCGGCGTGGCTCCGATGCACACCTGGCTGCCCGACGCGCACGCCGAGGCGCCCACGCCGGTGAGCGCCATGCTCTCGGCCAACATGCTGGCGGTGGCGGTTTATGCCATTCTGAGATTCAAGGCCGTGGCGGATCGGACGGTCGGACCTTCGTTCTCCGGAAAGCTCATGGTGGGGCTGGGGTTCCTCTCCGTTGCCATCGCGGGGGTGTTCCTGCTCGTGCAGCGGGACTATAAACGACTCTTCGCCTATTCGAGCATCGAGCACATCGGGGTCGTGCTCATCGGCTTCGGCATCGGCGGGGCGGGCGTCTTCGCCGCGCTCTGGCACTTGCTGAACCATGCGCTGGCCAAATCCATCGCGTTCTACGCCTCGGGGCTCGTGCTGCTGCGGCACGAACACAAGGTGCTGGAGCGGGTGCCGGGGCTCCTGCGGCAGATGCCCCTCGCGGGCGGGGCCGTCCTGGTGGCGGGGGTGGCGCTTGCCGGCATGCCCCCGTTCGGGCTCTTCGTCAGCGAAGTGCTGATCGCGATCGGCACCTATGCCGCGACGCCGGCGGTGGCTTATGGATTTCTGTCGCTCCTGACCCTGGCCTTTGCCACGCTTCTCTATCAGGTACTCAGGATGGCGCTGGGAGAGCCGCTGGAAGCGGGAACGGCCCTGGGTAGACGAAACCAGACGTTCATGTCCGCCGCCATTTGGCTCAACCTGGCGACGTTGGGCACGATCGGCCTGCAGGTGCCGGCACGGTGTGGGGCGCTGCTCGGTTCAATCGCGCAGATTTTCGGCAGTACCGTGGAGACGCCATGACGACGCCGTTGAGTGCAGCCGTTATCGTATTTCTGGGAGCACCGCTCCTGGCCGGGTTCCTGAGTCTGGTGATCAGAAACGCGCGCCTCCTGCACGGGGTGAATCTGGCCACGATGGCAGCGCTCGTGGTCGCGGACATGGCCCTGACGGGGCGGGTGTTGACGCTGGGGCCGTTCACGACGCTCGGGGACCTCGTCTATGTGGATGCCCTCTCGGCCTTCATTCTGTTCATCATCGCGGCGATCGGGCTGACCTGTTCCTTGTATACCTGGTCGTATCTCGATGACTATGTAGCCTGCGGGGTGGTGGCGCCGAATCGCCTCAGTCGGTTTTTTTTCCTGTTTCATCTGTTTCTGTTCGCCATGATCGCAGCGACGATGGCGAACAGCCTCGGTGTGCTGTGGGTGGCGATCGAGGGAACGACCTTGGCCACCACATTTTTGATCGCGTTTTTCAGAAAACGCGAAGGACTGGAGGCAGGCTGGAAGTACTTGATCCTGTGCTCGGTGGGGATCGCGCTGGCCCTGTTCGGCACCGTCTTGACCTATTATTCGTCCGTGCGGGTGCTCGGCGACGTCAGCACCGCGCTCAACGTGACCAAGCTCCTTGAAGTGGCCGATCGATTGGACCCCCACGTGCTCAGGGTGGCCTTCATCTTCATCCTGGTGGGCTATGGAACAAAGGTCGGGCTTGTGCCCATGCACACATGGGTGCCGGAGGCGTACAGCGAGGCCCCCGCTCCGGTGACGGCGATGCTGGCCGGCGTGTTGGAAACGGTCGCGGCCTATGCGGTGCTACGGAGTAAGATGGTGATGGATCAGGCCCTTCCTCTTGGATTCACCGGGAACCTGCTCTTGCTGTTCGGATTGGTCTCATTTTGCGTGGCCGCACTGTTCATTCTGATCCAGCATGACTATAAGCGCCTGTTTGCCTACTCCAGCATCGAGCACATGGGGCTGGCCATGGTGGGGTTCGGCGTCGGGGGCATAGCCGGGACCTTTGGCGGGCTGTTTCATCTGCTGAACCACGCACTGGCCAAATCGCTGGCGTTTTTTGCGTCCGGCAACATCCATCGGCGATTCGACACGCGGGAGATCGGAGAAGTGCGGGGTCTGGCGAGGGTGCAACCGTTGACCGCCGTGGCGCTCCTGGTCGCAGGGCTGGCACTGGTTGGCATGCCGCCGTTCTCGCTGTTTGCCAGCGAGGTGCTCGTCGTCTCGGCACTGGCGACTCAGAGCTTCGCCTCGGACACCCTGCACTTCGGACAATTTGTGACGGTGGTGATTTCCGATGAAGTCCGCAGTCTCAGCATCGTAGCGATCTTCCTGGTCTTTGCTGTGGCACTGTTCGGCGGGTTCACCTATCGACTTGCGGCGATGGCCTGGGGAACTCCACCGGATCACGTCACACGCGGTGAGGAATGGAATGTGGGCCATGTGCCGTTGATTGTAACGGCCCTGATGCTGGTGGCGCTGGGTGTTGCGCTCCCCGAAAGGCTCAAAGCGCTGTTGGATCAAGCGACGAGTGTGCTGCTGGTGAGGTGATATTGACGGGAGGCAAAAACCTCTCCGCCCACGAAGGAATAGGCAAAAACTTCTCCCGGCACATGTGATCGAAGTGCCGGGTTCAAGCAAAGCTCGGTATGAAGCGGGCGGCTCAACCGAAGGTTGGTGTGGAACATGACCCCGTCGGAGAGACTACAAAACACGTTTGGTGCGGCCATCACGGACGTGAGTATGGTCCACGGGTTTCCACGGCTCAGGCTGGACAAGGAGACCCTGCCCCTCGCAGCCCACTTCATCCACACACATCCGGAGCTGCGCGGGTCACTCTCGCTCTTGTGGGCGGTGGACCATCGGCCCCGCGAAGCCCGGTACGAACTCTGCTATTTGTTCACGCTGGCGGCCGGCCGGGACTGGCTGCTGCTCTGCTCGGACCTGCAGGGCGACGACCGGTTGTTCCAGTCCATCACGCCTCACATCCATGCGGCCAAGTGGTACGAGCGCGAGATCAGGGACCTGTTCGGCCTGATCGCGCAAGGGCACCCGGACCTGCGACGACTGG
>SCVQ01000437.1 GCA_004296865.1 Nitrospirota bacterium | reverse complement strand
CCACGGTTCTTGAGATAGCGCTTGGCGATCAGTTCCTTCTGCGGATGACCGGCCAGCCAGGCACCGCCCCTCGCGAGGAGCTTTTCGACTTCGTCATCGCCGACCCAGTAGTGCTTTTCGTCGTCCAGCACGGGGATCAGCACATATAGATGCGCCAGCGCATCGGCCACGCGCATCTGGCCGGTCAGCTTCAGGTCGACATACCGTGACGCCCCGCCAGGGCCCTCGATCCGTTCCAGACCTACCGCCCATCCCAGCGGCTCGAAAAGGGACCGCACCAGCGCCTCGCCGCCACGTGCTGGAAGCGGCGTCACGCGCAGCTCTAAGGGAAGCCACGCTGCCGCCAGTTCAGGCCGCTCGCGCGAGACCCCGGTCATCGCGGTACGAAGAACCCGGTTCAGAGCGACTGAAAGAAAGGACGTCGCGGCATAGGGACGGTCATTGACGTACTGATCGAGCATCCCCTCCGACATGCCCCGCCCGCGCACCAATCCGACCGGATCAACATCAATCATCAGGACCGCCTCGCAGCGATCCTCATTTGCCTCGGGGTAAAGTAGGACCCCTTTGCCGAAACTGAGGTCGACCTCGTGCACCCGCTCTGGATGCTTCATCAGCAAGAAGCCCAGGTCAGTCGCAGGTCGGTGGGTTGTGGCGATCGATAAAAACATCGGCGGCCACTAACACATGTCCGCCCGAAAAACATCGGCCGAACGACCGCGTGCTCGGCGCCCGACGTCGCCGTAACCGAGAGTGTGGCCAGCCGTCTGGGTCGATCCCATCCTGCCAGTCATACTGCCCCAACGCACGCGGCCGGACCTCGCCGGAAGCGGTCACTTGTGAGGCTTGACTCTCGCATACCAAGTATCGAACCGGAGCTATGGGCGAAAGTTGGTGACGGCGTGAAGGGGTTGGGCGGCGTATCGTGGGGATGCTGAGTCTCCACTTTTCCATCAAAGGACTGATACGCCGTGACAAAAAGTAACGTGATTGCGCTGCCCCAGCCAGGGGCGTTTAGCGATTTGCTCACCGAGGTTTTGCGCACCGGCGCCCGAGCGCTTCTGGCGCGGGCGGTTGAAGCGGAAACAGCCGATTTCCTGGAGCGGTACGCCGATCTCAAGACCGAAGACGGGCGTCAGCGGGTGGTCCGCCATGGCCACCTGCCAGAGCGCGCTGTGATGACCGGGATCGGAGCGGTGAGTGTACGCCAGCCGCGGGTGCGCGACCGAGATCCCGGCGCTGCGGACACAACCATCAAGTTCACCCCCTCGATCCTGCCGCCCTACGCCCGGCGCTCGAAGAGCTTGGAAGTGCTGCTGCCGATCCTTTACCTGAAGGGGATTTCGACCGGGGATTTTGGCGAAGCGCTGGGCGCCCTTCTGGGCAAGGATGCGCCAGGCCTTTCGGCATCGACCATCGCCAGGCTTAAGGAGATCTGGGCCGACGAGCACAAGGCTTGGGAGAAACGAGACCTCTCAAGGAAGCGATACG
This sequence comes from Nitrospirota bacterium, assembly GCA_004296865.1. GTDB lineage: Bacteria > Nitrospirota > Nitrospiria > Nitrospirales > Nitrospiraceae > SCVQ01. The sequence continues at coordinate 112 of SCVQ01000437.1, read as the reverse complement.
CCTATGTCTGGGCCGACGGCATTCACCTGCAGGCGCGCCTTGAGGATGATGCTCAATGCATCCTGGTTTTGATCGGCGCCACGCCGGAGGGCGAGAAGGAGCTGATCGGCTT
>SCVQ01000436.1 GCA_004296865.1 Nitrospirota bacterium | reverse complement strand
CAGGCCCTGGAACTGCAGTCGCTCCTGGAGGTCGCGGAGACCATCGCGGTCGGGGCTCTGGCCAGAGAAGAGAGTCGGGGCGCCCACTACCGAGCCGATTTTCCCACACGCGACGACGTCGCCTGGCTCAAGCATTCGCTGGCTCATCGCACCGCCGATGGCCCGGCGCTCTCCTACGCACCGGTCACGATTACGCGATTTCAGCCGAAGTAACGTGACGCGATGCACGGCACATTGTTCACCTCGCGCCTGACGGATTGATGAGAATCCTGGTCGTTGAAGACGAAGCCAAAGTCGCCTCCTTCATCCGGCGCGCGCTGGAGGAGGAGAGCTATGCGGTGGATGTCTGTGCCGACGGGGCTCAGGGGTTGGAGCTGGCCGGAGCGGGCAGCTACGACCTCATCGTCCTGGACCTGATGTTGCCCGGGCTCTCCGGCCTGGAGGCCCTCAAGGGGCTGCGGAAGCAGAAAATCAAGACGCCCGTCTTGATTCTCACCGCGCGGTCCCAGGTGGATCAGAAAGTCACGGGGCTGGACGCCGGCGCCGACGACTACCTGACCAAACCCTTCGCCATCGAAGAACTGCTGGCTCGCGTGCGGGTGCTCCTCCGGCGCGGCTCAGGGGAGGCGGCGGGGCTGCTGCAAGTGGATGACCTGGTCCTGAACCCCGCCACCAGGGACGTGACGCGCGCGGGGCAGCGCATCGAACTGACGACCAAGGAATATGCGTTGCTGGAATACATGATGCGCAATGCGGGCCGCGTGCTGACGCGGCCGATGATTGCCGAGCACGTCTGGAACCTGGATTTCGACACCTTCACCAATGTCATCGATGTCTACGTCAATTATCTGCGCAACAAAATTGATCGCGGGCAGAAGCGCAAGCTGATTCAGACGGTCCGGGGCAGCGGCTATACGCTGAAAAGCGAGAGCGAATAGCGTATGGCCTATAGTCAAGAGTCATCAGCGACAGACCATTCACCATAAACTTCGATCTTTGAGCCATATGCCATTAGCCATAAGCTCTTCTATGAACTACGGCGTTTCCATCCGCGTCCGGCTTTCGCTCTGGTACGGCACGGCCCTGGCCCTGAGCTTCATCGTCTTCGCCATCGTGCTCTACGCGGTCATGGCGCGCGGGCTGAGAGAGCAGGTGGATCATTCGCTCGAGAAGGCGGCTGAGGCGGCGGTCCGTGCGCTGGAGCAACACGGGGTCGGCCCGACCCTGCCCTTCGACGACCTCGCGGCGGAGTTTCCGGAACTGGCGGTCCTGGACAAGTCCTTTCAAATTTTCAGCCCGGCCGGGAAGGTGACCATCCAGTCCCCCAACGTCAGGCGGCACGACATCCCCTTGAGCCGCACCGCATTGGAAGCCGCCTTCGAAGGGCGGGCGACGTTCGAATCCGCGCGGTTTCGAGGCGAGTCGCCGATCCGTCTCCTGTCGGTGCCGATCCGGCGCGGAGGAGAACTGGTCAATGTCGTCCAAGTCGGCACCTCCTTGCAGCAGGCGGAGCACACGCTGCGTCGCATGTTGGGGGTGTTTCTGGTGGCGACCCCGGTCGCCTTGATCGTGGCCCTGGCCGGCGGGTGGTTCCTGGCGGGGCGGGCGCTCAGACCCGTCGAGGCCCTCACGCTTGCGGCCAAGCGCATCGCGGCCGGTGACTTGTCCCAGCGCCTCACCGTTCCCCGATCCTCCGACGAAATCGGCCGGTTGACGGTCACGTTCAACGACATGATCGCCCGCCTGGACGATTCGTTCCAACAGGTGCGCCGGTTCAGCGCCGATGCCTCGCACGAACTCCGTACGCCTCTGACGGTGATGAAGGGGGAAACGGAACTGGCCCTGCGACGGCCCAGGTCGGCGGAGGACTATCGGCTGGTCTTGGAGAGCAGCCTGGAAGAAATCGACCGTATGAGCCGGATCGTGGACGAACTGCTCTTTTTGGCGCGAGCCGATCTGGGCGAAGTGAAAATGGAATCCAAACCGGTCCGGCTGGACATGCTTGTCGAGGACATTCAGCGGCAGGCCGTCGTCCTCGGACAGGAGCATCAGGTGCACATGGCCGTGGGGGCGGTGGAGCCGGTGATCGTGTCGGGCGATGAGTTGCGTCTGCGCGAGTTGATTCTGAACCTGGTGGACAATGCCATCAAGTACTCGCAGGCCGGGGGCAAGGTCGAGCTGCGGCTGAGCCAAGAGCACGGCTTGGCTCGGCTTGCCGTGGTGGATCAGGGCATCGGGATTCCGCCTGAAGCGCAGGCCCGTATCTTCGACCGGTTCTACCGGACGGACGAGGCGCGCGCCCACTGTAAGAAGGGAACCGGCCTGGGCTTGTCAATCTGCAGGTGGATCGTCGAGGCACACCAGGGTCGGATCGACGTCCAAAGTGCCGTCGGACAAGGGTCGCAGTTCACGGTCGTCCTGCCGCTGGCATCGACTTAAATTCCATTAGACGCTTTTAATCCCCCCCTAATTCACTTCTCATCTTTGGTTGGTATCCTCCAAACCAGTTAGGCTTACATCTGTTCAAAGGAGGATGACATGATGACCCGATTACTGTCCCGTGCCTTCGTCGCTCAAGTGGGGTTTGTGGCCGGCCTGACCCTTCTGGCCGGCGTTGTGTTCTGGGCCGCCGATCAAGGGAGTAACTCGCACGCGGCGAATGCCGTCCCTCCCGTCTCCGGCAGCGCAGCGGTGACAGGGACCGAGCCGGTAACGGCGATGGCCGGGCCAGGGTTCACCGAAGTGGCCAAGGCCGTGACGCCGGCCGTCGTCAATATCACGGCCGCGAGGACCGTCAGGCGTGAGGGCCCCGATCCGCGCGACCAGATGGAAGAGTTTTTCGGGTCTCCGTTTCCAGGGCGGCCCCGCGGGCCGTTTGCACCAGGGGAGCCTCGCGACGGGCATGCGACGGGCATGGGCTCCGGCGTGGTCGTCTCTCCCGACGGGTATATTGTGACGAACAATCATGTCGTGGAGGGGGCCCGTGAGTTGACCGTCACGTTGCCGGACAAGCGGGAGTTCACGGGCAGGGTCGTCGGAACCGATCCCAAGAGCGACCTGGCCGTGATCAAGGTGGATGCGCAGCACCTGCCCACGGTCTCCTGGGGCGATTCAGCGAAGCTGCAGGTCGGGGAATATGTCCTCGCGGTGGGCAATCCGTTCGGCCTGACCTCGACCGTGACGAGCGGGATCGTGAGCGCGCTTGGACGCGGGCACATGGGGATCACGCAATATGAAGACTTCATCCAGACCGATGCGGCGATCAATCCGGGCAATTCGGGCGGCGCCTTGGTCAATGCCGCAGGCGAACTGGTCGGAATCAACACCGCGATTCTCTCCCGGACCGGCGGCTACCAGGGGGTTGGCTTTGCGATCCCGGTCAGTATGGCCAAGCCGATCTACGAGAGCCTGGTGGCCACCGGCAAAGTGGTCCGAGGCTACCTGGGGGTCGGCATCCAGGACTTGAACCAGGACTTGGCCAAGTCGTTTGACCTGAAGCAGCCCCAAGGCGCGCTCGTCAGCGACGTCAACGAAGACAGCCCGGCGGCGAAGGGAGGGCTCAAACAGGGGGACGTCATTGTGAGGTATCAGGGGTCGCCTATCCAGGATGCGGCGGCCTTGCAGCGGGCGGTGACGCGTACGCCGATCGGCGCCAAGGCGACCCTCACGGTGGTCCGCAACGGCCATGAGATGGACCTGGCCGTGACGATCGGGGAACAGCCTGGCCCCGTCAAGGTGGCCGGCGCCGAGAAGAGCCTTGAGCACGCGTTGGCCGGCCTCGAAGTACAGGGGCTCGATCAGCGGGCTGCGCGTGAGCTGGGCCTGGGGAGCCACACGCAGGGGGTCTTGGTGGTGAACGTCGAACCAGACAGCCAGGCCGACCGCGCCGGGATCGTGCCGGGGGACGTGATTCGCGAGATCAACAGGCAGGCGGTGAAGTCCCTCCAGGATTTTGAACGGATCGCGTCGAATCTCAAGAAGCACCAGGGAGCGCTGCTCCTGATCAACCGCAAGGGCGCGTCCCTGTTCATCACGGTGAAGGTGTAAGGAGTGGACGCACACGTACAACGGAGGGAGTCATGAACACAAGAGTGCTGACAGGGATTGCGGCAATGTTGTTGATGGTGGGGGTGGGCCTGCATCCAGCCTGGGCCGACGAGGGGCATGGGCACAGGATGGGCTACGGCCATGGCCATGGAGAGCAGGTTATGAGCGGGCATTCCGGAGCCGGGCATTATCTTCGCCACCTCCTCAATCACCGACAGGCGATCGGGCTGACGGAGGAGCAAGTCACGAAGCTGAACACGTTGAGCCTGGATCTGGACCGCACGCGCATCAAGACTGAAGCCGAGATCCAGGTGGCTGAGCGGGAGCTGGCGGCCCTCGTGCAGGATGAAAAGACCGATCTCTCGGCGGTCGAGGCCAAGGTGAAACAGAGCGAGGCCTTGGAAGTCGGGCTCCGCCTTGCGGCCATCAAGGCCAAGCGGGATGCGGTGGCCTTGCTTACGCCGGAACAGCGTGAGCAGGAAAAGGTCGAGCACGACAGGATGATGCACCAACATCGGGAAGGGGGGAAAAGCTGAACCGTCAACGGCCTCAGCAGCGGGCCGGCCAAGGCCGGCCCGCAGGTCTTCCCGCCTCCTGTCACCCGCTTGATTCAGGCAATCGGTTCCCGCTACAGTGGCGGCATGATCCGTTCTTTTAAGGGCATCAAACCGACCATCCCTCAATCCGCCTATATCGAGGAGACGGCTGTCGTCATCGGCGATGTCGTGATCGGCGAGTTCACCAGCGTCTGGTTCAACGCGGTCGTCCGCGGCGACGTCCATTACATCAGGATCGGCAACAGGACCAGCGTGCAGGATCTGAGCATGTTGCACGTCACCCACGACACCCATCCGCTCGTCATCGGCGATGATGTGACGATCGGACACCATGTGGTCTTGCACGGGTGTACGGTCAAGGATCGAGTGTTGATCGGGATGGGGGCCATCATCATGGACGGCGCGGTGATCGGAGAGGACTGTGTTGTGGGGGCCGGCTCGCTGGTGACCGAAGGGACCGTCGTCCCGCCCAAGAGCCTGATCCTGGGCTCACCGGCCAAGGTCAAGCGGCCGGTGACGGAGGACGAATTGGCCTGGATCAGAGAATCCGCGCAGAACTACATCGACTATGCCCGCCAGTACATGACGGACCCGGCCAAAGCCAGGACCGGCTTTTGTATCTGAGCCCAGCCAGTCTGAAAGTCAAAAAGTCGAAAGTCTGAAAGTCTCGATGTGGAGATTGTCGAGCGGTCCGGACGTTTGCGTTGCCGACTTTTAGACGTTACGACTTTCTGACTTTGTGACGGGCTTGTCCGATCCCGATCAAGCACACCGGGTCTTCCACAATGGCGGTGGGATAATCTTCTTCTTCGAGCACACAGGGGATTTCCCGTCTCGTGCACCAGTCCGTGATCCAGGGGATCTCTTCCACCGAGGTTGTGACGAGACCGGGAAGCACCAGCTTGCTCAGGCAGCCGTCGGTCAGCTCCAGCACCGTCGCCCGTTCTTGTGCGAAGCGGACCGAATCGAAGGTCACAGGATTGGCCCGGCCGTAGGAGAGGGCCGAGAGTTCGGGAAACCGTTCCGGGTCGTTGAGCGTGCTGACGATCCAGAGATGGTCGAAGGGTCCCTTGGCGCTCTGCGCGTCGTCGCAGACGAACTGGAAGGGGAGGCCCTGGCAAGCCTGATTCAGGATCGCCACTTCTTCGGCCCGTAGATTGAAGGCCGCGACCTCGCGACCCAGCTCCAAGCATTCCATCGCCACAATCGGTAACTCCGCCACCCCGGCCCCGACATAGAGACTTCGGCCCTTGGGCTGCAGGCGACCAAGCAGCACTTCTGCCAGTTTCATCCCCAGTTCTTGGCAAGGCCCCCGACGGTCCTTCCAAAAGGTGTAGCCCCCCTCGTCGCAGTAGATGGACCCCAGGCCTGCATAGTCCAAGCGATCAAAGACTTGTATGATGGCCCGCCTGGTTTCAGTTTTCAGCCGTTTGCTCATGGGTGCAAGCTCTTAGCCCTTGTCCATGCCTGCCAGGTGGCTGGCCGCCGCAATCACGCCCAGCGCCACTTGCTCCATGAAGGTGAAGTCCAACGTGTCGATGGTGTCGGTGGGACGATGATAGTGAGGGTTTCTGAAATTCGCCGTGTCGGTCAGCATGACGGCCGGATACCCGTAATGCCAGAAGGCGGCATGGTCGCTTCGTCTGACATCGGGCAGTCCTTCACCGTTGCCCGGCACCACCAAGGAGACGGTCTTGAGGTGTGGCACGTGCCGGTTGGCCTGACGTTCGACGGCAGCCGTCAAATCAGCCGAGACAATGTTCCCGACGATTGCCAGAAAGTCTCCGACGGAGGGAACCTGAATCGGCGTGCCGGGCGGCGTGCGTTGTGAGCCTTCTTCGGATTGGGCATAGCCGACACATTCCAAGACGATGACCCCGTAAACTTCCTGTCCTGTGTTCCGCAAGTGCGAGACATAGGCCAGGCTTCCCATCAAGTCTTTTTCTTCCAGGCAGAAGCCAATGAACCATACGGGTCTGGACAAGGGCATTGCCTGAAGGCTCTGTGCCGCCGCCAGCATGACCGCCAGGCTGCTGGCGTTGTCGTCGGCGCCTGGCGAGCCTTGGACCGTATCGTAATGGGCGGCGATGACCAAGGGCGCAGAATCCGTGGCCCCGCTTCTGCCCGTGGTCGTTCCCTGCACGACAGGCTGTGAGGGCTGGAGGGTGGCGATGACGTTTCGAAACGTGCCCCCCAGCGCCTCGAACTGGTGGAAGGACGTTGGCAATCCGAGGCGGCGGAACTCCTCGGTGAGATAGTGTTCGGCTTGGAGGAGACGGTCGGGGGAAGAGAGCGGATGACGTTCGCCGACGAGGGATTCCACATGGGTGCGAAGCCTGGCTCTCACAGTGGTCGTGCTTAGCACAGGCCCAAATCCTTGGCGTTGACAAAGACGGCGCCGGCTTTCTTCATGGCCTTGATCGCCCGTTCGCAGTCGCCCGGCGCGGCGTCGATTCCGAGAATGGCATCCTCCAGCACCACGACCCGAAAGCCCAGCCTGCGGGCGTCCAGCACCGTGTTCTTGATGCAGTAATCGGTCGCGATCCCGGTGATGTAGAGGGTTTCGATTCCGCGGTCGCGGAGCTGTTCTTCCAAGGGAGTGCCTTCAAAGGCGGAATAGGCTTCCTTCGTTGGATCGGTGGCTTTGGAAATGATCAGACAGCCGACAGGCAGCACGAGGGCTGGATGAAATTGGGCGCCCCGCGAGCCTTGCGT
>SCVQ01000435.1 GCA_004296865.1 Nitrospirota bacterium | reverse complement strand
CTTCCCATTATCCTGCCCAAGGGCCAGAAATTGCCCGTCCGGTGAAAATGCGATGGCATTCACGGCGGCAGCGCCCTTATACTCCGCTGATGACTGGCCCGAGCCACGATTCACAACCACCACCTTGCCATTTTGCGTGCCATAGGCCAGCAGTTCGCCATCGGGAGAGAACGCGATGCTCATCACTGCGGAACTGGCGAGACTCCCAGCGACTACCTCAGGAGTACCGGAAGAAGTGAAATTCCAGAGGACAACCCCTCCCCGAGTCATGCCTACCGCCAAGGTTTTCCCATCTGGGGAGAACGCAAGAGCTTGCACCGGCTCAAATCGTGTCTTGACCCTGATGACCCCCCCGACCGTCACATCCATCAGGCCCAGCGGAAAGGCCGGATCAAGACTCCCAGAAGCAATCCACTTCCCATCCGGCGAGAACGCTAGAGCCGTGATCTCCGATTTCTGGTGGAAAGGCTTCGACACTCCCTTGGTCGCCGAGAGGATCAGACGTCCCTCTGTATCGCCGGCCACCCACTTACTTCCGTCCGGCGACATGGCTAGAGCCGTTACGCCCCGAGGAAGCGTCCTAGTGGTGGCGGAACTAGTCCCCTGAAAATTCCACACCTGAACTAGTCCGGTAGCACAAGGATTATCGCTATTAGATCCACCACTCTGACAGCCGGCCACAACAAGTGAATCCCCTCCCTTGGAGTACGCAAGCGTCCTGGCTATTCCCGCAAATGGAACCTTCTCGGCGCTTTCCATGCGAACAGCCCCAAGGTCCTCAATACCCTGGCTTCCCGAGAACATCTGGCAGGCCACGGTCAGACCGAAGACCAGAGACAAGACTAAGCTCATCCCTAAAACACTCCACAGGTTCTGTGGTTTTGATTGGGTCCGCCTCAGTGCCATATTGGTTGATTTCCAGCCTCGGCTATTTTAGTCTCAGGCTTCCAGGTCTTGGGTCCCAACGATCCATCCTGCAAGCCTTTCTGAATCAGATCGGCAAGGGACGGCATCACGGTCACCGGCAGACCCGTTGATTCGCAGAGCCGGATGATTCCAGCCAACGATTCGGATGGGGCAGAAGGAATTGCCACCACAATCTGATCAATTGCAAGCCGCGCGACCGTTTCCAGAATCTTGTCTCTTCCGCCGAATACCGGCACACCGTGGATCCGCCGACCGTGCTTACCAGGATCGTCGTCAAAGAACCCGACGGCGGCATATTCCCGCCGTACGTTGTTCCGAAGCTCTCGAAGCACCATCTCGCCGGCATCTCCGGCTCCCACGATCACCACGCGTTTCCCCTTGGCATCAGAAAGGTTAAAGAGATATTCACGGATGACTCGAATCAGGACCCGGACCCCTGCCACCAAGAGGAGCAAAGCCATCCAGTCCGTTACAAACGCGCTTCGAGGAAAGAGCTCAAAACGGAACAGCATGGTCATGGCCGCAATGGCAAGGACTGAGCTCAACGTCACTGCCTTTAGAATCGCAATGAGGTCCCGCATGCCCGCATAGCGCCACACCCCTCTATACAACCCAAAGGACGCGAAGACGACCAACTTGAGTGCAATGACCAACGGCAAGGACTGGGCCAGCACCATAAGATGCTCCGGAGGGACCACACCATCGAAGCGAAGAATAAAACTGGACGTGTAGGCCAAACAAATAAGCACCACATCCACAAGCACTTCCAGAATCCGACGCTTGTGCATCAAGAAAATATCCAGCACCACTCCCTGTTCAGCAGCGGCTCGAACACGAGCCTCGCCTTCGGTCCCGTAAACAACGACCCGCTGTAGGAAAATGCCGAAATACGCAATGCCGATGACCGCCAGAGTCCCAAGCAAGGACAGAAGCAAGGCGTTGTACCACACGCCTAGAAAGGCGATGAACCCGCAGGCGATGCTGATCAGATAGAAC
>SCVQ01000044.1 GCA_004296865.1 Nitrospirota bacterium | reverse complement strand
CAGAAGTTCCCCTTTCCCGGAAAACTCGCCCTGAAGGAAGCGGCGGCCACTCGATCGGCTGAGTTGACGGAGCAGGCAGTGCATGCCAAGGAACGGGACCTGACCGCCCGTCTCAAGCAGGCCTACTACGAGCTGTTTCTCGCTCATAAGGCGATCCAGATCCATCACGAGCAGCTCGACCTGCTCAAACAGTTTGTTGAAATCGCCATGGCCAAGTTCCGAACCGGGAAAGGCAGCCAAGTGGAGGTGCTCAAAGCCCAGGTCGAGCTATCCACCCTGTATCAGCAACTCCCGGTTCTGGAGCAGCGGCGAGACACGGCCCTGGCCAAACTGAACACGCTCCTCGATCGGGATCCTCGACAGCCGTTGGAGCCTCCACAAGGGCCACGTGAGGGGCGGTTCGACAAGGACCTTGAAGACTTGTATCAGACGGCAGCCGCCGCGAGACCGGAACTCAAGGCTGCCGACCTGGCCATTCAGCAAAACACACACTCGCACGCGCTGGCCCTGCGCCAGTATTACCCAGACCTCAACCTGACCGTCCAGCGCTTTCAAAACTATCAGACCAACGACGGATTCGGCGCAATGGTCTCGATCAACGTCCCCTTCGCATTCTGGACCAAACCGAAATACGACGCGGCCGTGCAGGAGGCGGCCGCGGCCGTCGCAGTCGCGCGCGCCGACCTTCACACCCTGGGGAACCTGACCCGCTTCCAGATTCGGGATCTGTTGGCCAAAATCCGAGCCAGTTGGGAAGTGGCCGTGCTATATCGGACGACCGTGTTGCCACAGGCCGAGCAGAGCGTGGAGGCCGCACGGGCCGGCTATCGCACTGGGAGAACCTCCTTGTTGGATCTCATCGACGCCGAACGGAGTCTGCGGGAGTTTCAGCTTGCGTACCATCGCGCCCTCGTTGATAGGGAGCAGCGCTTGGCTGAACTGGAACAGGTGGTCGGCGCGGAATTGTGAAGGGAGAAGTCACATGCTGACGATAACATGGCTACAACGACGAACGGTCTGGATCACCATGGTCGGCGTGATCGTCATGCTGGCGCTCGGGCCATCACTCGTGAACGAATGGGACCGACATCAACCTCATGTGTTGACTGAACCGTCGTTGAGTCCACAGCCACAGACGGAACAGAAAGGTGGCCTTAGGCCGGCGATGCCGATGGCTCCGAGTCTGGAATCGGGGCCCGCTCAGGCCTACGCGATGGTGGCCCCGATGAAACAGCAGTTGATCGGAGTCAAAACCGAAGCCGTGGAAAAGCGCCCGATGGAAACCGTCATTCGAGCGGTGGGGAGAATCGACTATGACGAACAACGCATCGCCCGCATCAATCTGCGAGTCTCGGGATGGGTGGAGAACCTGTTTGTGGATTACACCGGTCAGGTAGTGACGAAAGGGCAAGCGCTGCTGACGCTCTACAGCCCGGATCTGGTCGCCACGCAGGATGAATATCTGCTGGCGCTGCGGGCGCAGAACAAGGTCAACGACAGCCCGATCCCGGAAGTCCGGCAGCAGGCGGAGCAGATGGTGGAGGCGGCGCGCGACCGGCTGCAGCTCTGGACCCTCACCGATGAGCAGATCACCGAACTGACCCGGCGGGGTAAGGCACAGACGTATATGACACTCTACTCACCGATACGAGGGTACGTGATTGACAAGCACGTGTTTCAAGGGATGTTTGTGCAGCCGGAGATAACGCTGTACACGATTGCGGATCTCTCCACGGTATGGGTCAACGCCGAAATCTACGAGCACGAGGTGCCCTTCGTGCAATTCGGCCAACCAGCCACCGTGACGTTCGCCTCATATCCTGGGGAACAATTCCATGGTCGCGTGTCATACATCTATCCATACCTGAACAAGGAAGCTCGGACCGTCAAGGTCCGCCTGGAACTGCCGAACCCTGGCATCCTCCTGAAACCTGAGATGTATGGGGAGGTTCAGATCAAGGTCCGTCGGGGAACTAACTTAGCCATTCCGGAACAGGCCGTGCTCGATTCCGGCACACGACAACTGGTGTTCGTTGTCCGGGGAGAGGGTCTCTTTGAGCCGCGCACGGTGAAGCTCGGGCCAAAGATTGGGGCCTATTACGAGGTCCGTGAAGGGGTCGCCCAAGGAGAGCGCGTGGTCACCTCTGGGAATTTCCTGATCGACTCGGAAAGTAAGCTGATGGCTGCCACGAACATGATGGGCGCCTTGGGCATGGGCGGCATCAAGATGGAGCAGGCCCAGATGGGCAAAATGGACATGGGCGGCAGGGAGATGGCCGGAACCCCAGCGCAGGGGACCACACCCACTGCCGCCACCACGCTGGACAAGAAAAAGGGAGGGCTCACGCTTATGCTCTCGACTGAGCC
>SCVQ01000434.1 GCA_004296865.1 Nitrospirota bacterium | reverse complement strand
CATCGCAGCTTCGACTGTCCGACGTGGGTCAGGGCGGGATTTTTGATTGCCGGGGGCTGGGCCCTTGAAAATACGGCGCTCAAATGGGCGTCAAGCCACATCCGCCACCATGCGCGCTGCGACCAGGAAGAGGACCCATACAACGCCCAGCGAGGGTTTTGGTGGAGCCATTGCGGATGGATTTTCTTCACAGACCCCTATGCAGACGAGAAATACTCTGCGCGCCTGCGGCGTGACCCGGTCATCATGTGGCAGCACCGGTACTATGTGCCCATCGTGGTCTCCGGCCTGGCCCTGCCCTTCCTGGTGGGTTTTCTCTACAACGGTTGGATCGGAGGCTTGGGCTGTTTCCTGCTGGCTGGTGTAGGGCGGACGTTCTTCGTGCTCAATTCCACGTTCTGCATCAATTCCATTTGCCACCTTTGGGGAAAGCAACCGCACGGCGGGGCTGATTCCAGCCGGGATAGCTGGTGGGTTTCCTTGCTGACCTTTGGAGAGGGCTACCACAACTATCATCACACCTATCAGAGCGATTACCGGAACGGGCCCCGGTGGTACAACTTCGATCCCTCCAAGTGGCTGATTTTCACCCTGTCGTTGCTCGGCCTGGCGACTTCTTTGCGCACGGCTTCCAACGAAACTGAGTAGAGACCGCCTCCCCTCCGTCAGCTTGTCACAACGTGACCGTACGTAACTTGGCTCCCTCCGGCTCAAGTTTACCGTTGACCTGACCGCTACTGTACGGTATGGGTAGTCCTCTGGAACGTCAGGTGTGGGGATCTTTTGTGCCAAACCCCTGTCCTCGCCCTTGAGCGCCTTGCACCAACGTGGGGACATTGTGATCGAGGACAATGCCGTGCTCCCCCTCCGCGCTGATCCTGGCGAGGACATCCGGCACGCCAAGCCACCGATAATCCGGGAGCACCGGGCTCATCCGCGCACCGCCGTCTCCTTCCCGATCGAGTACCTCATCCTGTCCCGGTTCAGACATTGGGCGATACGGTCAATCTATCGAACAGTCCCCAGCACCGAACGAAATCCGACAGACAACTTGGCACTGCCGGCGCTTCCACCTTGGGCCAAGCCCTACATACCCCTCGCCAGGCTCCTGGAGAAGCTGTTGTTCGAAGGCGGTGGCCGAGGCTGGGCAGAAGAAGGATGTCTTCGATCGGCCGGCGTCCTTGACCTCAGCGAAGGCGGCCTGAGACTGGCGACGTCCTCTCCTCTTTGGCCAGGCTCCTTCGCCCTCCTCAGAATTCCGTCTCGGACGCTCATGGCCTTCGGCTATACGGTCCTCGGCGAAGTCGTCCGCGTGAAGCACACGGCTGAGAACGAAATCGAAGCGGGCATCGCTTTTACCGCCATCCATGCGTCGGATCGAGAGGGATTGGTCCGATTCATCACCACCCCCCTGCCGCAGCTTGCCGCCGAGCGCCATCCGCAACAATCCTCCGTCTAACGGCTTGCAGCCCCTCCTTCGTCCTCCCGTTATCCTTCCGTGACGCCCACCCGCAAACCCTGTACAATGGACCTCACAGCACGGAACGGCCGTGTCGTGGCACCCACTCACTGTTTCGATCTCGGTCACATCATGCCGGCCAATACCGCCCCCGTTCCCTTTCATCCTCACCCCTTGCTCTGCCATCCCCACCTGATGACCGTCCTGCCTCGCTTTCGTCCGCGCGCCTCCTTGCTGAAAGGCGCCCCTGTCGAGGCCAGGCTCTTCACCGTTGCTCCCCACTCGCAGATTCTCGGCTATTGCCACTGGCAGCCGAACCCACAACAACATCGCACCGTGATTCTGCTCCACGGTTTTGAAGGCTGCAGCGACTCGCATTATATGCTGGGGACCGGCGACAAGGCCTGGCGGGCCGGACTCAACGTCGTCCGCCTCAACCAACGCAACTGCGGCGGAACGGAACACCTGACTCCCACCCTCTACCATTCAGGCCTGAGCGCAGACGTGGCGGCCGTGGTCTCTGAATTGGCCGCTAAAGACGGGCTGGGCTCAATCTGGCTGGCAGGCTACTCGATGGGCGGCAACCTGGTGCTCAAGATGGCCGGCGAGGCCGGGGCGTCTGCTCCAGCGCTCCGTGGCGTCGTCGCAGTCAGTCCCAATATCGACCCTGCCGCCTGTGTCGCAGCTCTAGAGCGTCCGACGAACTGGTTCTATCAGCGATATTTTCTGACACACACCAAGGCTCGGCTGCGGCGGAAGGCCGTCCACTTTCCCGGCAAGCTCGACCTCCATCTGCTGGACAAGATCACCACCCTGCGTGAGTTCGACGAGACCTATACCGCGCCTGACGGCGGGTTCCATAGTGCGGCAGACTACTACGAGCGCGTCGGAGCCAGACACGTCCTCGCCAGGATTCAGGTGCCCACCCTGCTGATTACGGCTCAGGACGATCCTTTCATTCCCTTCGCAATCTTTCAGCATCCGGCCATCCGGGCAAATGGCCGTATCACGCTGCTGGCCCCAAGACAGGGGGGTCATTGCGGCTTCCTCCAACAGCCGCGCCGCGATGAAGATGCCTACTGGGCTGAAAACAGACTGGTGGAATGTATCGTCAATACGGAAGACAGGGATGCAGGCAGGGCGGAACGTTCATAGCGGGACGCACGGCGTGGACCTGGTCCGTCACTCCCCGATCACCTGAACAACCAAGTCGCGGGTTCTGGCTCGCGTATCAAAATCCACCACCACAAGCTGCTGCCAGGTGCCCAGCATCAGCTTTCCCTCGCTGAACGGGACGGTCAGGGAAGGGCCCTGCAGTTGGGCCCGCAAGTGACTATGCCCATTATCCTCGCCGGGGTTGCGGGTATTGTGCTGCCACGCGGGATCGACTGGAACCAAGCGGTTCCAGATCGCCTTCGTATCGGCACGGATGCCTGGCTCATCCTCGATGATCATGACCGAAGCGGTGGTGTGTTTGATAAACAGGGTCAGGAGGCCCGCAGTCAGTCCGGTCCCGGCCAGGGCTTGCTGCACCAACGCCGTGACATTCTCGACCTGAGTATCCCCCCGTAAGTCCAGCCGAAGCGGCACGCTTTTTACCGCCATGCCGTCCCCGCTGCCAGGCTCCGCAGCGCGCGCACCTCTCGGCGCGGGAGCGCTGCGCCACGGGCTTCGGCCAGAATCCGATCGAACGCCCCCTCGGCAGCAAGAGCGCGCAACGCCTGGACCACCTGTTTGCTCAAGATGCCTTCCACCATGAGTTTGTCCAGGTAGGCAAAGGCCTCGGTCACGGTCTCTTTCGAGCGCGTATAGTAGTCCTGGCCCCGCTGCCGATTGCTGAAGGCCTCGAACTGCTCGCAGGCGACCAGGACCTCAGCCAGTTGGCGGACCCAGCCTGGAGCACCTTCCAGTTTTTCAGGATAATAATAGTAGAGCATGACGCGTCCCATCCAGGGCGCCCAGCGGACGCCCAATTCGGCCAAGCGCGGCTTCACGGCCCGCAAGCTCCGCGACAAGCGACGCGCATAACCCAGGCGCATTTCCACCTGTTCGCCGGCCCAATCATCGATCGGAATACCGGAAGCCTTCAACTCGTTGGCGTAACATGCCAGAAAAGCCTCGGTCTCCAGCCCGTAGGGCGTGTCGGGATACACCACCCGCCATTCGCGCGGCCTGGTGGGAATCCCACGTTTTCTCGCCCAGGACCAGATTTCTCCGAACAGTTTGCGGTCCAGCCCGGCCCGTCCAAGATCGTGCAGCAAGCAGGCGACTTGGTAGGACAGGACCCGGCGCAGGGGATGGCCGAGCCGCAACGCGACCGCGGCGCACATACGCGCGGTCCGCAGCGCATGAGGCCGGTCATACCCGCGGATGCGGCGCCCCGGCTTGCGCGGATGCGGCACGTCGTACAATTGCAGCAAGGCGGAGGCCAGCGGCCGCGGGAGCAAGAGGGGCACCGGATCCTTGGCGCGTGTGGTCGCGCGGACCGGCATCACGCCAGCCGAGCGGTCACGCCGTGCTCGTCTCGGAATTTCCGTACGCGTTGTTTGCATTTGTCCTGGGAGGATATCGTCAGCGGAAATGGCCTGTCAAGCCGAGGCCCGAACGTCCGACGCCGCCTCCTCAGAAACCACAGCACGTCCGGAGATCGCGCCTCAGAAGAGATAACGGGCGAACACGACGAGCCCGACGATCGCCGCCGCCAAGGACGAGATAAAGACCGCCGCAGCCGACACGTCCTTGACGAACTTCACGCGTTCATGCTGGGCCGGATGGAGAAGGTCGAGCGTTTTTTCGATCGTGGTATTCAGCAGCTCTAGCGATAACACGGCACCGATTGCGGTAATCACAAACAACCATTCCAGTTGCGTGAGTCCGAGAAAGCCCCCTGCAAGAACGACCGCAACCGAAACGACAAGCTGGATGCGAAAGCTCTGCTCCGATCGATAGGCCGCCTTGATCCCGTTCCAGGCAAAAGAAAACTTCCGGCTCAGTGGGCAGCCCGTTGCAGCCTTGGCGTCCTGCATCATGCCCTTCCGTCGCTCCGCACCAGACAGCGGTACTCGCGGCTTCGGCCAAGCCGCTTCCGTCAGAACTGCTTGCCGATCATAATGCCTCCACCCGTCCCCCGCTCCATCGCCATAGGGCGGATTTGCCAGTCCGTCGGATCGTCCGAGTGGCGCTTGTTGAGAAAGTGCCCCAGCCCGTAACCGATCAACGCCCCTGCAACGACATCGGACGAAAAGTGCTTGTCGGTATAGACCCGCGACGCCGAGATGGCAAACGCCAGAGGATAAGCAATCCAGCCCATTCCCTCGTAGCGTTCAGCGAAGACCGTCGCAACGGCAAAGCTCGCCGAGGCATGGGTCGAGGCGAAAGAGCCGTTCAACCCGGTGAGGGGACGAAAATGGGTCGTGCCCTGATTGGTCTCAGGCCTGGCACGACCCGTAGCCAATTTCAGAGCGGACGTCGCCACGATGGCAAAGCCTTCGGCCTCGAAGCTGACCAATCCGGTATCTTTCAACTTGCTGCTCGCCCCATACGACTCACTGGCCACGCCAATGGCGATGACGCCGGCATTGAGTCCCAGCAACGTGCCGGGGCTCCCCCATGTATTAAACTTGTCGGCCACCTCGCGGCCTTTTGAGGTGCTATTGCGCTGCACGAGGTCTTTGATCGGGCGGTCGGCGGCGAACATACCCCCCACCACCGCCATTGCCCCGCCCAGCTTCAGCACATCGTACCGGTCCATGGTCAAGGGCGAGATGACCAGCGCCTTCGTGTCCTCGATTACAGCCTTGACACCCTCCGTGATGGATTCTTCCTTGACCACACCCACCGGCTGCTCACCGCCTGCGGCGTGAGCCACACCCTGCCAGGCAGACAGGCCGAGATCAAGACACCAAAGGAAAAGCAGCGAGACCACTGTGACTCTGCTTTTGCCCCCGACTGGCTGTCGCTTCTCGTCGCTCATGACCATGCCTGTATCCAAAAGAACTATAGAAACAGCACTCGTTCAATGGGAAAGAAATCGCAGGGAACGTACAGGCGGGTTAGACCGATT
>SCVQ01000433.1 GCA_004296865.1 Nitrospirota bacterium | reverse complement strand
GCCGTCGCGCGAGGCCGTGTATCCGCAAGGATTCCAAACCACGGTGACGGTGCGGGAGCTTGCCCGACGCTGGGAGGGGGCGAAGCGGCCTGGCCATTTCAACGGCGTGGCCACGGTGGTGACCAAGCTCCTCGGCCTGGTGAGGCCGCACGTGGCGTTTTTCGGGCAGAAGGACTTTCAGCAGTCGGTGCTGGTGCGAAGGTTGGTGGAGGATCTGAATTTGGGGGGCCGGATCGTTGTCTGCCCGACCGTCAGGGAGCGGGATGGCCTGGCGCTCAGTTCACGCAATTGTTACTTGACCCCGGTGCAGCGCCGGTCCGCGCCGGTCCTGCACGAAGCGTTGCAAGCGGGGCAGACGGCGATCTTGAGAGGGATACGGTTCGGATCGCAGATCAGCCGTGCGATGCAGCGCGTGGTTGAGACTGAACCTCAGATGAAAGTGGACTACTTGGCGGTCTGTGACCCGGACACCCTCGAGCCGCTCTCCCGTGTCACGAAGAGCGCGGTGCTGCTGGGTGCGGTTCGCCTGGGCCGCGTACGCCTCATCGACAACCTGCTGGTCCGCCTGGGCGACCGGTGAGCCCCGCGTCGGGGGCCGTCGAGTTCGCAGCGACCGCCGTCACCGTTCCGCGCTCAATGTCCAAGGGCGGGGGAAGGATAGTTTCAGGCAACACTCAAGAGACGTTCGATCGCTCCTCGGGGCTCGTGGTCTGCTGCGCGGCCAGGATCGGTGTGATGTTGGCCGGCGAGTAGCTTGGCGGTTTGACCCATTTGCCGTCCGCCCGCTTGTGGCCGCCCACCTTGCTCATGTTGGACCGGTGGACTTCCTGGAAGACAGGTTTCATGTCGATCCCACAGGAGACGGCCGTGCCGTAGACCACGTAGAGCAAATCCGCCAGTTCCTTCGCCATGGCGGCGGTGTCGTGGCCGGCAAGGGCTTCTTGCAGTTCTTCGAACTCTTCCTGAATCAACCGCACCCGGAGCGACGTGGTTGCCTCATCGGGCACCGAGGGGGTCGTCCCGATCAGAATCTCGAACCGGCGATGGAATTCTTCCACCATCCGCTGCTCGTCGGTCATGGCCCGTCCTTTCTTCCTTTTCTGAGTATGCGCGGCGCGCGAGCATTGGGGCGGTCCGGCCGCCTACCTCATTCCCCCGATGGGGCCGCCCGCGGGACCGAGTCCACCGGCTCCAACCGGGGAAGGTCCTTGTCCGAGGAGATTCCCAGTTCCTTGAACTTGCGGGCCGCGGGCAGGATGCGGGTTTCGAGCGAGCCCACGGCTTTGTTGTAGGCCTGCACGCTCTTGGTGAGCGCCTGCCCCACATCGTCCAAATGCTCCGCCAGCACCGCCATCCGTTCGTAGAGGTCCTTTCCCAGCCGCCCGGCCTGCTGCGCGTGCTCGCTCAGTTGCTCCTGCCGCCAGCCGTAGGCCACGGCGCGCAGCAGCGCGATCAAGGTCGTCGGCGTGGCGACGACGACCTGTCTGGCGAACCCGTCTTCGATCAACGAGGAGTCTTGCTCCAGCGCGGCGCCAAGAAAATGCTCGCCGGGCAAAAAGAGCACGACGAACTCCGGCGCCTGAGGAAATTGCGACCAGTAAGCCTTGGCGCTCAACTCGTCCATGCGGGACCGCACTTGGGACGCGTGCTGGCGCAAGAAGTCTCGACGTTGAGCCTCGTCCTGAGTGGCGTGGGCGTCCAGATAGGCGGATAGGACCGCCTTGGCATCCACCACGATCTGGCGTCCGCCGGGAAGCTGGACGACCATGTCGGGCCGCAACCGTCCCTCGTCGGTCTCGACACTTTCCTGCTCGACAAAGTCGCAATGAGCCACCATGCCGGCCAGCTCGGCCACGCGCTTGAGCGTAATCTCGCCCCAGCGCCCCCTGACGGTCGGTGCGCTCAGGGCTTTGGCGAGGTTGCCGGTTTCTTGCTGGAGCCGTTGCTGGGATTCGGCCAAGATCTTGAGGTGCTGGTCGAGCCCGCCGTAGGCCGACTGGCGCGATCGCTCCAGAAGATGAAGCTGTTCTTCGTAGCGGTTCAGGGAATCGTGGAGAGGCTTGACCAGCTCGTCGATCGCTTGCTGCCGCTGTGCCAGTTCCCCCTTCGCCTCGGCGTGCAGCGCCTGGAAGGAGGTTTTCGCCAGGTTCAGGAAGGCTTCGTTGTTGGTCTTGAGGGCTTCGCCGGACAGAGCCTTGAAGGCCTCCGCCATCTCCAGCCGGGCTTGTGCCAGGAGCGTCTTCTGCTCCTGCAAGCTCTTGAAGGTCTCCTCGCAGCGCGTCTCCGCGACCGCACGCGCTTGCTGGGCTTCGGACAAGTCTTCGCGGAGCCGGGCGGTTTGCAGTCGTTCTTCGTCGGTGTGCTTGCGGAGTTCGGCGGCCTCGGTTTCGGCTCGTTGCGTCCGCTCTGCGGCGTCGATCAGGCGGGTCTGGGCCTGGGCGCGCAGCCGCGCCGCCGTCCAGAGTCCGGCCAACAGGGCGCCGAACAGGAGGCCGGCGGCGAGTCCCGTCGCAAAGGACATCACATCAGCCATCGCATCCCCCTTGCGTCCGCCTCATGCCCCATGAAGACAAGCCGGCGCACCGCCGTGCTGACGCCAACCATACGGGAATCGGGATGGTTCGTCAAGAAACGGCCTGGCCACGATTCTGGTAGAATAACGGGTGTTCTAACCCGGTGCGAGGAGCGTTCATGAGACAGTTTGGTATGGCGCGGTATGGATGGCGCATCGGCTGGGCCCTGTGCGGCTTGCTGGCCCTGGCCGACCAGACGGCGGCCTTTCCGGTGAGCGGCGCCGCCTGGTCTGAGGCCCAATGGGAACAGCACTGCAAGGCTGTGCGGACGAGTTATAACCAGACCGCCCCGCTTCTCACCGATCGGCTCACGGTACAATCGGATGACCCCCGGTTTCTCGATTTCATTTCTTGGGTCTGGGCCAACAAGATCATCGAGCATCAAGTCGAGCAAGTCGGAGGAACCGAGTGGAACGGTCCGACCAGCGGCGTGATCTTTCACTGGGCGCCCGGCTCCCGGTGGGAGACCCACACGCTGGTTCCCTTCGACCATGCCATCCACCACATTGCCGGTGAGCATTACTGGCAGGACAACATGTTTGCGGAGTTCTTCGAGCGGTTCGGCCCGGTCAAGGGCGTCAACATCGGGGATCGTCTCTCCATGGAGACGCCGCCCACCTGGGCGCAGTTCCTCCACCACATCGGCGGGCCGGAGAGTCCCTATTATCGCTATGTGTTTCACCAAGAGAGCAGGATCGATCCGATCAGGCGCATTGTCACGATGGTGGGTGGCCAGGGCGTTGCCTTTGACTACACCTTCGATCGCTACCTGGGCGAGGTCAAGGAAGTCCTGACCGACTGCAAGGCCTACCAATTTTTCGAACTCTACGACCGTTACGGGCGGGGCTTCGCGTCCAAAGCCGGCTGGGCCGGCCAGCCCGTGCCGGAGCAGTGAGACGGAGCCAGGCCCGCTTGCCCGCTCAAAAGTAGTAACTCGCTTGGCGGTTGTGCTAAAGATGGTGTCTCGCAAAGAGACTTTCGCGGAGGGAGAGAACATGGCAGTGTCGAGCAGATATCTTACCCATCGTGCCGCGGGTCTGCTGGCGCCGGCGAGTCTTCTGATGCTGCTGGTCGCCTGCAGCGAGCTGAGTGAATCGACCACGACACAGGAACAGATCCTCCCCCCGCCCGTGGTCCAGGCCCCGGTTCCTGAGCCGCCCAAGGCGGAAGAGAAGCCGGTTGAACCGCCGCCTCCGGTTGAGGAAACGCGAGTGATTGAAGCCATAGCGCCCCCTGTCGCCCTTCCAGAGCCTCCACCACCCGAGCCGCCTGTGCCTGCAGCGGTATCCGTTCCCGAGCCGGTGGACGTCTATTTCGGCTACGACAAGGCCGCGCTGAAGGAGCATGACAAAGCGGCGCTAGATGTTCTTACGGAACTCCTGAGGGCCGATCCAGGCAAGCAACTGTTGGTCGAGGGACATTGCGACGAACGCGGAACGGTCGCGTACAACCTGACGCTGGGCGAGAAACGGGCCAAGGCCGTCAAGCAATATCTGGAGGGCAAGGGCGTGCTCTCGTCACGGATCGAGACCGCCAGCTACGGGAAGGAACGGCCGGTCTGTACCGAGCACAGCGTTGCGTGCTGGAAGAAAAACCGCCGGGCCCATGTGGTCGTCCAATAACGACCTGCCGAATCAACCGGTCGGCGCGTAAGCGCTCTTCAGCCAAGTTCAAGGCGTCTGATCTCGCCGCCTGATGCATCCACGGCCACGCGCTCACCGTCTTTGAGCAGGCGCGTCGCCCCTCGGACGTTCGCGACGGCCGGCAGCCCATACTCGCGGGCGATGATCGCGCCATGTGACAGGGTGCCGCCCATCTCGACCACGAGTCCTGCGGCAAGCCCGAACAACGGCGCCATCCCCGGGTCGATCACGGGCGCCACGAGGATGTCGCCGCGCTGGACCTTCTTCATGTCTTCCGGTGAAAGGACGAGCCGGACCGGTCCTTCGACGTAGCCGGCGCTGATGGGCATGCCCCTGAGTAGGCCGGGCTCCCCGACCTCGTCGCGTATGGACGGGACGGCGCCCAGGCGCCAGATCACCGTATCGGGAGGCGCTTCCCCGGCATTCCGCTCTCGCTCGGCGCGGCGTTCTGCGACAAGACGCTTCCAGTCTTTCTTCTCCCCGCCGGGTGCTTCGGCCACGATGACCTCGATCTCATCCGGCATCAGGAAGAAGAGGTCATCGCGATGTTCCACAACGCCTCGCGTGGCCAGCTTGCTCCCCAAGAGAAGCGCCAGGCGCCTGAATCCAGCCGTGACATACATCAGGTGGTGGCGGTTGGCCTCCCGCAGTTCCAGGTAACGGCCCAGCGACCGATGCCACCAGCGAAACCAGGCCCATTCGTGCCATCGCCAGCCGAAGGCGCGTCTGATGCCGGCCAGTGCGGCCTGTCGCGTCGCTTCCTGCTCGCGGCGCAGGGTTTCAGATGATCTGGCCGGATTCTGCAGATGGCTCCGGACGATGCCCAGGACGTACTCAGGCGTCTCGGCAAACCGCGGCGACATGCCGTCGGATTCCCCGACCGCGCGATGTCCGTACTCCGCCAGGAACTCATCGAACGCCCGCAAGAACTTCGTGCCGGCCAGCGTGGTTCTGAATGTCTCAGGCGCCCAGGGTTCAGCCAGCAGGAATGTGCGGGAAGACGGCTCGCCGGATGCCGCTTCGGCCAAGTCCATCAGCTGGAAAATCTGATTCGCGCTGACGATGCCTCCGAATCCCTGGGTGGCGTCGTTGAGGAGCGATCGCCAGTCTTTCGTCCTCCGTCCGAGCGACAGCCCTAACACAGAGAGGGCTTGTGACACGCCTGCGACGATAGCAAAGGTCAAGTCCCGCTCCTGCAGGCGGTGGATCAGGTCGCGCCGCCGATCGAGCAGCTCCCGCTCGGTCAGGTCATCCAAGCGGCCCTCGACCAGTGCTGTTCCCTGTTGCTTGAGTTCGGCGAAGCGGGCCGGCGCTTGGCCGGGTGCCCGCGAGATCTTCCACTGGAGCCTGAGGCCTGCCCGGATCAGTCTCCACCAGGGCAGGCGGCGGCTCGCGGGCGGAGATGGAAGGACCTCGCCGCCCATCTGTTCCGTGACCAATTGGGGGTCGCCCCCGAGTTGGGCCATCAGGGATTGAAACAACGTGACGTTGATATACGGCCGCCCGCGTAGGACGCGAATCGATGAGAGGCCGGGCGGAATGAGGCAGCCGGCCTCTCGATAATGACGCAGGATGTTGTTCTCCATGAACTCCTGGACGAACGAGAGCGTGAGGGGAGACGGTAGGTCCGGAAGCGTTTCCCTGAAGTTGGCACGGGACCAGACGATCGTTTCGCACAAGAGTGAACCGGCCGACTCGCCGCGCGCCGGAATCGGTCTGGCCTGCAGGAGCCAGATGCCGCTCCCGTCGATGGCCCATTCGACGTCCACCGGTTTTCCGAACGCCCGTTCCACGTCCTTGACCAGCCCGGCCAGTGCAAGCGCTTCACGGTCTTCCAGCACCGGCTTGTTCTGATCCGTTTCAGGCAGGGGCTGGACGACGAGTCCGGCCCCTGTCGCCACCGTGGCGCTGGTCTTTGCGGCCAGCTGACGTTGCAGAAGCCTGGGCGGCGAGGGGGGGCTGCCGACTTCGACGACGTAGTGATCCGGTGTGACCTGCCCTGCCATCAAGGGCTCAGCCAGTCCCAAGACGGCGTTGATCACCACCTGGTCGCCCTGGCCCGTAACCGGGTGTCGGGAATAGGCCACGCCGGCCGCACGAGGGAAGAGGAGCGGCTGAATGATGACGGCCATGGCGGGAGCCCTGCGGGCCTTCACCATGCGGCTTCGATAGGCAAGGACCGCCGGCGTCCATAAAGACGTCCAGCAGTCGAGGATCGCGGCCGCAAGCGAATCGCGAGACATCCCGAGGGCCGTGTGGTAGAGCCCGCCAAATGTTGCCTTGGCGGTGTCTTCATCGAAAGCGGACGAGCGCACTGCCCACCGGACGCCGGTCATTGCCTCTGACTCAGCCCGAGCAAGACGCTCCAGCTTGTTGAGTTCTGACTCAAGCAGAGTCAGGAGGGTCTGGGGCAAGGGGACCGACGCCACGGCTCGCCGGCATTCCTCAAGGAGCGGGCTTCGGGCAAGTTCCGGCGCTCGTTGCAGTCGCATCCACTGGGCGGACAAGTCCAAGCCGGCCGTCTGCAGCGTGTTGCGGTAGGCGGCCGTGGTGAGGCAGAGGCCGGGGGGGACACGAAAGCCGTGCGTCATGAGCCGGCCGAGCCCGGCCGCCTTGCCTCCGACCAGGGCCGGGTCCGTACAGAGCTCCAAGGGCAGGATGAGGGGATCAGCCATGACCACGCATGATGAGCATGATTGCCGATTCGCGGCTAGAGTGCAATCAGGAGGTAGAAATCGTTCACGTTGGTTCCGGTCGGACCGGCGACGAGGTGGCCCCCAAGCTTCGTGAAGAACCTGTACGAATCGTTGCGGAGCAGCGTAGCAGAGGGGTCTACCCCGATCGTCAGCGCGCGGAGAACCGTTTGCCCGTCCACGACCGCTCCAGCAACCTCGGTGGGGCCGTCTGTGCCGTCGGTCCCGAACCCCGCCACCCAGACATCGGGAAGTCCGGCGATTTCCAGCGCCGCCGCCAGCGCAAACTCCTGCGCCCGCCCGCCCCGTCCGTTCCCGCGTAGGGTAACGGTGAGTTCCCCTCCCGCGATGACACAGGCAGGGCGCGCGACCGGTCTGTCCGAGGAGGTGATTTCACGCGCCAGGGCGCCGAAGGTCTTGGCGGCCTCCCTGGCTTCTCCGGTCAGTGTGGTTGTGAGGATGAGCGGGTGGAGTCCCGCAAGCTTGGCCGCCTTGGCCACGGCCTCCACCGCGGCGCCGTTATTGCCGACGATCTCGTTCTGCACCCGTTTGAAGAGAGCTGAGCCAGGCTTGGGGGTTTCTTCCTCTGTGCCTCGAAGTCCTTTGGCGAGGTGGGCTCGAACCGAGGCCGGGACCTTGCTCCAGAGCCTATAGCGGCGCAGGATCGCACAAGCCTCGGCGTAAGTCGTGGGATCCGGGGCCGTCGGGCCGGAGCCAATGGTTCCTAGATCGTCGCCGAGGACATCGGAGAGGATCAAACTCACGATCCTGGCCTTCGTTGCCGAGACGAGACGGCCTCCCTTGATCGTGGACAGATGCTTGCGGACGGTATTGGCCTCCTGGATCGAGGCCCCGCAGCGCAGGAGCAGTGCAGTCGTCTTCCGCTTTTCCGCCAGTGTGACCCCAGGCACCGGCGCCGGCAGCAGGCTTGAGGCTCCGCCGGAGAGGAGCACGAAGAGCAAATCCTTCGAAGTCAGCCTGCCGAGCAACGAACGTACCTGCATCGTGGCCTGTTGCCCTGCCCGGTCCGGGATTGGGTGGCCGGCCTCCAGCATCCGGATGATCTTGGTGGGGATGGCGTGGCCGTACTTGACGATGACGAGCCCTTCGGTCAGTCGCTTCCCAAGCAGGTGTTCCAGCGCGGCCGCCATGCGCGCCGATGCCTTGCCGGCTCCCACGGCGATGACGCGGTCATAGTTTCGCAGGTCATACCGTTGTCGTCCGACAGTGAGTAGATGGCCGGTCCGCTTCACGTGGCGCAGGACGGCGGCTTCCGGATCCGCCGCCTGCAGGCCGGCTTCGAGGAGCCGCCTGAGAAGCGCACGCACCCTGGGCTGCTTGACGCCGATCTGCATCGGGACTTATTGCGGCTTGTCTTGCTTGAAGCAGCGGAGCGGGCAGGATTGCTTGGGAACCTTGAGTTGGTGGGTGCCCTTGGGGAGGTATTCTTTGTTGATTTCCGGGTTCAGCATTTTGAGTTCCAGGAAATACGTGCCGAATTCCTCGGCGACGGAGGCCAGGTGTCGCTGAGGATCTTTCACGTTGACGGTGACCGTCTCGGTCTCCAGCGGCATGTAGAGGTCCTTCTTGGTCAGGCCCAGATATTTCTCCGGCTGGGAGTAGATTTCCTTGGCGGCGATGATCCGGGGCACGTAGCGCATCGTCTCCCGCACGTAGTACATCCTCCAGTAGTCGCCGACCCGTTGCTCCTTGAGCAGCTTCTTGATCCGGTCCTCCCCGGCGTTGTAGGCCGCCATGGCCAGGAACCAGTCGCCCACGTCCTGCTTGAGGAACCGCAGGTATTTGATCGCCGCTTCCGTGGACATTTCCAGGTTCCGCCGGTCGTCTCGCCACTGGTTGCTGAACAGCTTGTACCGTTTGCCGGTCGAGCCGATGAACTGCCAGGGACCGGAGGCCTTGGCGCGCGAGTACGCGGCTGCGATACACTTGCTCTCCACCAGCAGCATGTATTTCAGATCGTCCGGCAGGCCCGCCTCGGCGAGTTGTTTTTCCACCGGCGGGAAGCAGCGGCCGGTCCGTTTCGCCAGGATGATGCTCGCACCCTCGTCCTCCAAAAATTGGTAGAACTCATATTCGATCCGCTCGCGGACCTGCCAGTTGTCCAGGGGCACCGACTGGCCGGCGAAGACCAGTTTGTCCGGGAGCTTGAACGAACTGAGAAAGTGCCGCGGCCCTTCCCGCTCGATTTCGGGGAGAATGACGAGACGATCCTCCGTATCGGGGGGAGCGTAGAGGCTCTCCGGCGCCATGAGGCCGTTTTCCTGATCCGGGACCTTCGGTTTGTCGATCGCGACGGATGGTGCGGGCATCAGACCGGGAGGCGTGGCGGCAGGAGACGACGAGTCGGGTCGAGCTTGATGCGGCGGTTCTGCTTGCGCGGGCCGCTGGTCCGTACCCAGGGAGATCAGCACGAACCCTACCAGCAGCACGGCCGATATCCTCTGCCGGGGCCTCATCGATGTTGCATTGCACGGCGCGTTGGACTGGTGCAGCATGTGGCTCCTTGGATGTGAAAACGGTCCATCGGACTTGTTCATGCCCGTTGGGCTCATGCTAGCAGGAAGCAGCGTGAGCGGCAAGGGATCTTCCCGCCCATGTCGATACGTGTATGGTAGACTGACGTTCCCATGCGGAGCCTTCAGGTTCTCAACGAGCGGATCACGCGCTGCACCCAGTGCCCACGCCTGGTCGTCTACCGAGAGATGATCGCGCGGACCAAGCGCCGGCAGTTCCGTGACTGGACCTATTGGGGACGTCCGGTCCCCGGTTTCGGCGATCCGAAGGCCAGGCTCTACGTCTTCGGCCTTGCGCCGGCCGCCCACGGCGGCAATCGAACCGGCCGGGTCTTCACCGGCGACCGCAGCGGGGATTGGCTCTATGAAGCGCTGCACCGGTTCGGGTTTGCCTCTCAGCCCCATTCAACCCACCGGGACGACGGTCTCCGTCTCAGCGATTGCTATGTTGCGGCGGCCGTCCGGTGCGCCCCGCCCGGGAATAAGCCATGGCCGGAAGAATTTGACGCCTGCCGGCCCTATGTCCTGGAAGAATTACGACAGCTGAAACATGTGCGCGTCGTGGTCGCGCTGGGTAAGATCGCGTTCGATCACTACGTGAAAGCCTGTCGGGAATTGGGGCATCCGGTTCCGTCCCCACTCCCCCGCTTCGACCACGGCGCGCGCTACCGGCTTCCCTGGGGTGTGACCCTCCTCGGATCCTACCACCCCAGCCAACAGAACACCTTTACCGGCCGGCTCACCAGGCCGATGTTCCACGCGGTGTTCAAACAAGCCCGATCGTACCTTGGCAAAAGCTGAAGCGATTACTGCTCCTTGCCTCTCCCATTTTTGAACGGCTGGGCTGCTCGGCGACGGGACCCGTTCCTGCTATTTCTTCGCCGTGCTGGCTTCCCAGTCAGCCAGAAACTTTTTCAAGCCGCTGTCAGTCAAGGGATGCTTGAAGAGCTGCTGGAACACGGTGAACGGCATCGTGGCGATGTGCCCTCCGGCCAAGGCGGCTTCCACCACGTGCTGCGGGTGCCGCACGCTGGCCACGAGGACTTGGGTCTTGAAGTCGTAATTGCGGTAGATCGTGATGATCTGGCGGATCAGCTCCATTCCATTGGTGCTGATGTCGTCCAGCCGGCCGATGAAGGGGGAGACGCACCACGCGCCGGCTTTCGCGGCCAGGAGCGCTTGGGTCGGCGAGAAGCAGAGCGTCACGTTCACGCGGATGCCCTCGGCGGCCAGCTTTTTAGTCGCCTTGAGGCCTTCCGGGATCAAGGGGCACTTGACCACGATGTTTTTGTGGATCTTGGCCAGCTCACGTCCCTCTTTCACCATGGCATCCGCTTCGACGCTGACGACCTCGGCGCTGATCGGGCCGTCTACGATACCGCAGATCTCCAGCAACATGTCGCGGAAGCTGCGCCCCTCTTTCGCCACCAGCGAGGGGTTGGTGGTGACGCCGTCGATGAGGCCGAAGCTGGCCGCTTCGCGGATCTCTTTCACACTGGCTGTATCGAGGTAGATTTTCATGACGGCTTCCTTTCGTGCACGGAGCTAAGGGACCTATCTCTGACTTCATCGGCTATTTTAGGAATATCTGAAGCTGAATGCAACGAGTCCATCCCGGCACGTTCCCACGACGCCCGCCCGGCACGCCCTTTGACAGGTTGCCGAAGCCCGTCTACAATTCCGTGATGCCGGAACACCTTGAAGGAGGATGCGCGACGATGCGACGAACGCAACAACCGATGATGGGCTTGCTGTTGGCCATTCTGCTGCTGGCCGGGTGCGGCGGGAATCCCTACCTCGATGCGTCCTTGAAAGCGGCCGAGTTCGAGGGCAAGGACATGGCGTGGTTTGAGAAGAATTGGGGCCCACCCAGCGGCAAGGCCTCCCGATTCTTCGGAGGGGAGACCTGGACCTATTTTCGCATCGCAGGGATGCACGCTAGTCCCTTAAGTATCACGGCCACCCCCACCGAGTGCCAGATCACGTTGAAGTTCGGCAAGGACGGGAAGATGAATTCCTATAGCTATTCGGGTTGCTAGGGCTGTCGGCTGGATCGTTGTTGCCGGAAGATCTGCTCGCAGTCTCGACTGCAGAAGTAATA
>SCVQ01000432.1 GCA_004296865.1 Nitrospirota bacterium | reverse complement strand
CGCAGGCGCCATGACCATCAGCGTCATTCTTCCGACCCTGAATGAAGAGCACGCCCTGCCCCGCACGCTGGCCCACACGCTCGGACTGGGCTTCGACGAAATCCTCGTCGTGGACGGCGGCAGTACGGATCACACGTGCGGAATTGTTTCCGCATGTGCGGGCAATGGGCAATGGGCAATAGGCGATGGGACAGAATCTAGGAAATTTGAAGCCTCTCTTCCCCCCCATAGCCTATCGCCTCTAGCCCCTCGCCTCGCCCTGCTGGCTTCGCCGGCAGGGCGGGCGATCCAGATGAATACCGGGGCGGCGGCCAGCCGTGGAGAAGTCCTCCTGTTCCTCCACGCCGACACGCAGCTCCCGCGCGATGCGAAGCCGGCGATCGTGCACGCGCTGCAGGAGCCGACCTGTGTGGGAGGGCGATTCGACCTGCGGTTCGAGCAGCATGCGGGGCTGGCCGGGCTGATCAGCCGCCTGATCAATCTCCGTTCGCGCTGCGCCGGCATCGCCACCGGCGATCAGGCCCTCTTCGTGCGGCGCTCGATCTTTGAACAGATGGGAGGATTCTCGGCCATCCCGATCATGGAAGACGTGGACTTCACCCGACGCCTGAAACGGATGGGCCGAACGGCAGCCCTTCGATCCCAGGTCGTCACGTCGTATCGACGCTGGGACTCCTGCGGACCGATCCGCACGATCCTCTTAATGTGGCTCCTCCGATTCCTCTACTGGATCGGCGTCAGCCCTCAGGCACTGAGTCGTTTGTATCGCAATGTGCGATAACCATCTAAGTTTTGAGTTATGAATTTTGAGTTTTAAGTTATGGGCGATCAACGCAACACTCAAAACTCAACACTCAAAACTGACTCCGCGTTGATCATCTTCGGCAAAGCGCCGATCCCGGGACTTGTCAAAACGCGTCTCTGCCCTCCGCTGACTCCGGACGAAGCGGCCACGCTGCAAGGCAGCCTGGTGCTGGACGTGGCGGAACGGAGCCGCAGCGTCGGCCGCCTCGATCGCTTTCTCGCCTGTACCCCGTCGCGCGAGCACGTCTTTTTCAAAGTCCTGGAGGAACGGCAGGGCCTGGCGCTCATGGACCAAGTCGGCGACGACCTCGGCGCCCGTATGGACCAGGCGTTCAGGGACGTCTTCGCACTGGGCTACAAACGCCTCCTCCTGGTCGGCACGGATGTGCCGACCCTCCCGGCTTCCGCCTACAGCCAAGCCCTCGATCTCCTCTCGGACCACGATCTGGTGCTCGGGCCTTCAGAGGACGGCGGCTATTATTTGATCGGGCTGAAAAAGCCGGCGCCGGGCCTCTTTACGGAGATTCCCTGGTCCACTGAGCAGGTCTGTGCTCTGACCAGAAAGAAAGCGGAGGCTCTGGGGTTGAAGACTGCGCTGCTGCCGGTCTGCCGTGACATCGACAGGATCGAAGACCTCCTGGCGCTGGCTCGCGAAGCCGGGCTAGAGGCGATAGGCGATCGGCAAGGGGCGATAGGAGCAGGGGCGCCACCCATCGCCCATCGCCCATCGCCCATCGCCCAGGGCTTATCTCATCGTACCGCCGGGGTGATTCAGATGCTCGCCGGCCGGCTGCGATCCCGAATGGACGTGAAGCGTGAGGCGTGAGACGTGAAAGGCAAAAGAGAAAGAGGTAACGCATGAGTGACCGAGTCGCGCTGATCACCGGTGGGGCTCGTGGAATCGGGCGCGCGATCGCGCTGTATCTGGCGGCACAGCACTGGTCCGTCGCGGTCTGCTATCGGACCAGCGAGAAAGAAGCGGCCGAGACGGCTCAGGCCATCATCGAGCGAGGCGGCAAGTCCCTCGCGCTGCGCTGCGATGTCTCTGATCCAACCGCGGCTCGCGATCTGGTTCAACAGGTGGAGCGGACCTGGGGCAAGATTGATGCCCTCATCAACTGCGCTGGGCCCTACCATCGTGTCAACTTGCTGGAGGAAACTCCCGAAGGCTGGGGCGAGATGTTCGCCCACAACCTACACCCGGTCTTCTACCTCGCCCAGGCAGCCGCCCCCGGAATGAAGACCCGCAAGTACGGCCGCATCATCACCTTCAGCATGGCCAACGCCGACCAGATGATCGCGCAGCCGGAGATCACGGCGCACTATATTGCCAAAGCTGGCGTACTCATCCTGACTAAAACATTGGCCAAGCTCCTGGCGCCGCACGGCATCACAGCGAACGCCATCTCGCCCGGTTTCATTGATTCCGGCAGCGCGCCTCCGGGAGAATTGGCGGGGATGGCCAAGAAGGTGCCAGCCGGCTACATCGGCGACGTGACCGACACGGTCGCCGCCGTGCGGTTCCTGCTCTCCGACGAAGCCCGCTACGTGAACGGCACCAACATTCACGTGAGCGGAGCTTGGGGAATTTAGTGGGCGCGACCAGCAGGAAGCGTCAGATGAGACGTCATGATAGACACCTCACACTCATAGCAACTCTCGGAACTGTTCAACGGTGAGACCAGCGTCACGAACAACACCGCCCATCGTGATCGCGTTGACAGGATTGTGGCGTGGGATGGTCAGTATCCGCTGTCCGTTACTCATCACGATGTGCTTGCCCTGACGTATGACGCGAAAGCCTGCCTTCTCCAGTGCACGCGTGGCCTGAAGGTGATTGACCCCAGGAATCTTTGGCAAGGCTACACCGCGACTTCGATTTCGCGCACATCTTGGCCGCGGATCTCGTCATCGACGACAGCCAAGTACTCGCGGATGGCATCCTGAATATTCGCAAGCGCCTCCTCTTCCGTAGCGCCTTGCGACCAACATCCGGGCAGCCCTGGGACTGACACGGCGTAGCCTTCCTCGGATTTGTGCAGAGCAATGCGGTATTTCATGGCAACCTCTTGCAAAGATTATCTGCGCCTAACCTTCGACGAGACAAACAGATCATTATTGCGCTTTCACCTGCCGGTTGACGGCTTTATTCCTCTCAGTCATCTGTAAGTGTCCTGAAAAACCTGCAGCTTGTCAAATAATCGATAACGTTCTCCCTAGAGTTTGAATCTTTCGTGCGCTTTGACTCAGCAGCTACATAGCCCCTCTGCTATCCTCCACAGCCGTCTCTTTGAGAGAGAAGACAAAAAAAGAAGGGACATGCGCCGGCAAAAGCCGTCAGGATTCCCCCTCACGCGGCGCTCAGTACTCAACGCGCCCTTGCGTCCTAACCTCCATCGCAGTGGTCTCGAATGCGGCTGAACGCCGAGGATGAGCGGCGGCGGCTATTAAGATATTCCTCACCGAGCCGCCGGCCGCTCTATCCATTAGTTAGGTGCCTGACCCTTTTCGATTTTTAAATCCACTAGAAGTGCATGATGACTCAGTGAGGCTTTCGTTC
>SCVQ01000431.1 GCA_004296865.1 Nitrospirota bacterium | reverse complement strand
GGCTTTACCTGCGACGGCACGTTCGTCGCGAATCAGGGCGGCACTGTGCCCGAGACTCGTTGGGCCGATTGCCTCGCCCGCGCCAAGAATCAAGCTCCCCCGCAATCCTATCCAGGTGCACCGACGACCTATACGGGCGGGATTCCCCTGACGGCGGCGGCAAACCGGGAAAGCTTCGAACAGCCGTACAAGACCTTGATGAGCATCACACACCCAACCCCAACCGACATCGCGACCTTCGTCAATAGTCAGACCTTCTACTACGACACCACGAACGATCTGCTGTACTTCTATATGATCGAGGACTCACCGGTCCAACGGATGCCTTCACCCTACGGAGCTTGCGGAGGCGGCAAAAAACAATATACGGCCAATGTTGCGATGACTCAGCAGATCAAGAATCTCAGCGATCCGAACAGCGTCAAGGCCGCTTTGGATGCCTCGTGCCTGGTTGCTAACGAAGAACCGCAACCAACCGACTTGTTTACCTGCGGCGTAAACGGCTGCGCGGCTTACCTGGTGGACTTTTCCACCGCCGTCGTGAGCACGCCTCCCGCGCCACCGGCTACACCACCGCACCCCATTCCCCGCACTGATTACAGCGCCTGGAACCAGTACCACTTTGTCTACGGCACGCCGACGCAACAACCCAATGGATTGCCGGTCGTGGCCAATCCCGCTATCGGCAACACCGCCCCTCCGACGGACGGTACGCCCTTACCCCCCTTCACAACGCCCGTTGATGGGACGCCCCCTCCCGCCGGCGATCAAGTCACCTACACATTTTTGACTCTCTCGGGAGCGTACGTGCCAGTGACAGAAAACTTCCGCTACCATTGCGTCATGACAGCTCCTTGGGCGCCAGTAAACGCCAGGGGCACCTATCCGCCAACCGGAGGATTCACCTACCCCTTGGCGCCTTCTGTTTGTACGCCGTAATACGGAGGAAAATGTCGATGCCACGTTCAAGATGGATGAGATTCACGACAAGCGCCGCGCTGCTCTGCGGCTGGCTCGGTCTCTGAGCGGTCGCCGGCTGCGCGACCTCCGGCGACCTGGAGCAGATCCGGCAGGAGGCGCAACAGGGGGAGAGCAAGCTGCGGGCGGACCTGATGAAGGAGCAGACGCAGTTCTCCACCCTGTCCAAGGAGAACGAATCGCTGCGCGCCGCCCATGCCAAAATCTCCCAGTCCGTCAAAGAGTATTTGAAAGCCGAAGAGGCCCGGCATGTGAGCGCCTTGGAGCAGGTTCGGGCGGCCATGAAGGCCCTGGAATAGGGAGATGCCTATGGGACGCGGGGACAGGAACGGCGACAAAGCCAGCCTCTTCCGAATCTGGAGCCTCGTGTTGGGAGTTGGCCTGGTGACGACCGGTTGCGCCGGCTCCGGCGACGTGGAGAGGGTCCGGCAGGAACAAGCTCAGGCCAAAGCCAAGATGAGTGGCGAACTCCAGCAGGAACGGGCGCTGGCCGCCTCGATGGAAAAAGAAAGCGAGGTCAAAAAGGCCGCCGCCGACAAGCTGGCACAGGCCTTGGGGGGGAAGGGCAAGACCCCGGCTCCGTCTGGTACCCTCACGGCGCAGGCCAGCGCCCGAGATCG
>SCVQ01000430.1 GCA_004296865.1 Nitrospirota bacterium | reverse complement strand
ATCAGCAATTCCCGCTGCTCCGGGATCAGCATCTCTTCGCGGAAAATCTCGCGGCTGATCGCGCGCGCGCTGTTGACCGCCAGGTTCATGTGCCCCTCGTGGTGCATCCGCGCCACCTCGTGCGAATCCTTGAGCACCTGCTCGATCTGGTCGTTGAACCACACGTCCACGGCCTTGGTGACCAACCCGCTGGCCACGATGGCCAGCAGCACCGTGGGGATCAAGGCAAATCCAATGAACGCCGCCACCAGCTTGGTCCTGAACCCGGACCCCAGCAGGCGATGCCGGCGCTCGAAGTAGGCCTTGATCAAGTTCCGGGACAGCAGCAGGGTGAGCGCAACGAGGCCGATCAGGTCCAGGTTGACCAGCAGCAGCACAAAGGCGTAGCCGGGAGTGGGCAGCACCGAATCCGCGTCGGAGCCGCCGGGCACCGAGTACTCCGAGGCATACTGGGAATAGTAGGCGGTGAGCGCCAGGCAGGGCAGGAGCAACAGGAGCACGATCCAGACCGGCTGCAAATGCGGCCCGCGACGCTCGCGCTCGTCGCCCGATCGCGATGCGGCCGTCGACCGCGCAGCCGGCGCCGACGCGACGGACCCCGGCTTGGCTGGCTCCACAGGCTCACGCATCAGCCCCGTCCTCCCTGGGATGAAACAAGGCGCCGGTCGAAGTCACGGTACCGCTCATGGAAGACCCGTTCAAACGCCTTCTGCATGTCCGATGTGCTGGAGAGTTCCTCCAACAACCGTCGCACCTTGGCAAAGCCATACCGCTGGATCAACAGCCGGACAGCCGCGCCGCTTTCCGCATAGGCGACCGAGGCCGCCCGTTGGGGACGCCCCAGGAAGCTCCCGTGGAGCGAACTGAGCGGCTCAAGATCGCCCGCGTGACGCGCAAGGAGGTCGCCGGTCTCGGCGGAGGCCCCGCCTTCGCCGAACAACGCCAACCCCTCGTTCAGCCAGGCCGGCGCGTGGCCGCCGCTGAGCCGGTAGACCACGGCATGGACGTATTCGTGCTTGAGCATCCGATCCCTCGTTTCGGCGCTCGTCCGAATTCCCTCGTTCGGCAGGTGCATCCGGCCGTCGAACAAGGCGCGGGCCCAGGCCGGCGTCAGGGTCGCGGCTCGGAACTGCTCCTCAGGGTAGAGCCGCACCGTCACCGTCTCGTCGGGGAAATAGCCATGCATCCGGCCGATCTCGTCATAGACCGCCTCGAGGCGCTCGGCGACCTCATGGGCGACCTCACGCGTGCCCTCCCCCTGGTACAGCACGACGAAATGCGGGCTGAGCAGTCGATCGAACCGGGCCTCGACGTCGCGCTCCTGTCTGGCGTTCAGGAGCCGTTCCTGAACGGTCACATCGTTGGGATCTTGCCGATGCGCCGCGTCGTAATGTCGGACCGCCGCCGAGAGCGCACCGTGCCGCACATGCACGTCGCCAAGCAGCGCATGGGCCTGGCCAATTGCGGGGTCCAGTTGAAGCGCATGCTCCAGCGCAGCCAGGGCCAGGTCGTCTCTGAATCGTCGATGCGCACTCACCCCGAGCCCCACGAAAATGGAGGCCTCGCCCGGGGCCAGCTCCTTGGCGACCGTGAAAGCCCGCGCAGCGCGATCGTACTCGCCCGCCTTGACCAGATGCCAGCCGCTCTCGGCCCACAAGGCCGCAATGTGACGCCGGCCTTCGATGGCGGCGTTCGACCGACCCGCAGCAGAAAATGCCTGAACCGACGCAGGCACTGAATTGTCCACGCCACTCACGCCGCCCGCGTCGCCGGCCCGGGACACCCCCGACCATCCGCACAGGACGGCGACGACCAGCAGCCTGGCAGCCCATTGTGTGGCCATGAGCGAACGGCTCATCGTGACAACCGTTTCACCGGAATGATGGTGTTGCATCGGACCGCCGGCCCGACCGGGCAAGACGACAACGCTGAGAGCAGGATGGGCCGGAACACAGACGGGCGGCTGCAACCGAAGAGACGCGCGTTCAAGGCGCCGGGGACGCCGACTTGCCCGATGCCAGGTCCACATACTTCATCCGCAACGCGTAGAGCATGTCCTCCAGCACTGCCTGCTCTTCGGAAGTCAGGTTCCCCCGAGTCTTGCTTTCCAATACCGAGAGGATGTCGATGATTTCTTTGGCCTGCACCAGGTTGACCGGAACCTTGGCCTGCCGGGGATCAAGCTGCTCTCCCATCAGCATCAGCGCCGACGTACCGAGCGAGAAGACAAAGGAAGAAAAGGTGACCACGTGCGCCGGCTCCTGCGTGCGAGCCGGCTCGGGGACAGGAGGCGCCTCGGCCTGTCGCGGAGATGCGGCAGCTCCGGCGCGCTCCGACGAGGCCCCGCCTTCATCGGACCGAGCGCGACGATCGCGAATGACGAATCCCTCCGCTTCATCCACGCTCATACACAACCCTCCTCCACGTAACCAACAGCAGTGTAAATTATCATACTCCCACGTTTTGGCGCAACCGGACGACGGATTGAAGCGGGCGGCAAAACAGGTATAATGGCGAGCGGGTCCTGTCGCCGAACAGCCCAGTCGTGCTCGCTCCACCCATCCCCCAGTGGGGCCCTTACGCTGCGCGCGCCTGGGTGCCCGTTCAGCGCCACCCGCTCGATGGGAAAGGATGAGGAAGTAGACATGTCGGAGCGGTTTGATCAACTCATTCAGCTGATGGCCAGACTCCGGGCTCCGGGCGGATGTCCCTGGGACCGCAAGCAGACGCATGAATCGCTCAAGCCTTATTTGGTGGAGGAAGCCTACGAAGTGCTCGAATCCATCGACCGGCGGGCGATGGATGAACTGCGGGAGGAATTGGGCGACCTGCTGTTGCAAGTGTTGTTTCACGCCCAGATCGGATCGGAAGCCGGCACCTTTACGATGGAAGAGATCATGCAGCGGTTGGCCGACAAACTGGTCCGTCGCCACCCCCACGTGTTCGGAGCCTCACAAGAGGCCGGAAACCCGACCGATGCCGACGAAGTCGTCACGCGCTGGGAAGACATCAAACGGGCGGAGCGCAAGCAGGCCGGCCAGCCGGATTCGCTGCTGAACGCAGTCCCCAAGACGCTCCCCGCCCTGCTGCGCGCCTTCCAGCTTCAGTCACGCGCCTCCCGCGTGGGATTCGACTGGCCCCACAACGACGAAGGCCTTGACCGCATCGTCGAGAAAATCGAGGAAGAGGTCCAGGAACTGCGCGAAGCCCTGACGGTACCGGCTGCCGGAGCACCGCCATCCGGCCTTGCCGAGGACGGCGGGCGCAACCGGCAGCAGATCGAAGCCGAGTTCGGGGACATCCTCTTTGCCATGGTCAACTTGGCCCGGGTGGTCAAAGTAAATCCGGAAGAAGCGCTCCGCAAAGCGGCCAACCGGTTTGCCGAGCGGTTCGGGTACATCGAGGCCCACGCGGCCCGCTCAGGCCGGCCGTTCGACACCATGACACTCGCCGAGATGGACGCCTTGTGGGAAGAGGCCAAGCAGAAAGAGGCCGCCTCTCCGGCCGGGCCGGAAGGCACTTCCTAGGCACGCTGCCACGGAGCATCGCCGCAATGGACACCGACCGAGACACAGAGCAGATCAGCAAGCCGGGGCCCTACGAAGAAGGCAAGCGGGCCGGCGCCCATCCTCTGGTGGTCATCCTGAGCATGATCGGCGGACTGTGGCTGCTGATCTTGATCTTCATGCCGGACCCGAAGCACAAACCCACGGCGGTGCCAGCCGACGTCCAGGTGACGCTGGCCGACGACCCCGACACCGCGCCGGTGATGTTCCAGGTGAAGGCCACCCTCCTCGATCTGAACGCGATCTGCCTCTCCGTGCCACCGCAGGCGACTGAGAGCCAGATCGTCGGACTCCTGAAGCGATTTCGTGAGGCGCGCTTGGCCAACACGCTCACGACGCTGCTGCCCGCCACCACGCCGGGGCACCAGCTCGGCGAGCACGCCGTGGCTGACATCTATGTTTTTTCGAACCCGCAATATGCCCGCCCCGACGTCGTCCGCGTGCTGGCGCGGGGAGCGCATGCTCCGGGAAACCTCTACCCCCAGGCGGTCCCCTTCGAGGTCGCCATGGAGCAAGTCCGCGGGCACTATCGCATCGACTTGAATGACTCAGGAGACCCCGACCGGGGTTCGATCGGTTTCGCCGACGAGTCCGGCGTGCATTCCAAGTCCTATCGCCACCTGTTCTAAAGCCTCTTTTTGGCTATCAGTATTCGCTCTTACTGTGTTCACTTGTGCACAAGCTATCCGCAGGCAGGCCAAACCATTGCGAGAAACTACTTGCCATACCGCATATGGTATGCCACTGCCGCCCCCCTACAATGCCTAAAACTTAAGCAGAGTGCTACAAGGGCTCATGGGGCACAGGTGCCGCCTGCAAAACCTTGCTTATCCACAGACTTGCCCACAGATTCTGGGGGCCAAAATCGGGGCGCTGATACAGCCAGGCCGGCCTCCACGAAGACAATTCCCTCTTCTGGCTGTAACTGCGCGGGAGACCGCCCGAATCAGATCCCAATTTTCTCGTGAATTTCCTGCCGCAGGGAGGCTTTCGCCTCGTTCATCCAGGCTTGAAGTAGGACGAACAGGTGGGTCAGTTGGCCGGTGAATGGCGCAATCATGACATCGAATCGTTCCGCAAACATACCTTCGTCGTTGGCGATCTGAATTTTACGGTCCGCGATCCGCCGCGTCAGCATCTGCGTCAGGCGAAGCTGCTGGCCGGGGCTCCCGCCGCTCACGCCGAGAACGGTCGTCTTCAGATAATCAAGTTCCTCTGCAATCGACACCTTCACCCGCACCCCATGCGGCGTCGGCCAGTTCGGCCGCTGCACCGCATAGTCGTAGGAGAACGCCGGCTCGTGAGGCTCCCGGTACGGACCGTTGACGTTGAGAATTGTAAAGGGTTTTGCCATATTGAAACCTGGAACGTCCAACCCTCAGCGGTCAGCTCAGAAGCTGAAAGCTGATCGCCGGATGCCGAGCACTATTTCCGTTCGATCTGAATCAAGTTGACCGCGCCCTCGCCTTCTGTCTGACCATGCCAGCTCAGCATTCCGCCCTGCACATGGTAGACGTTGGTATAGCCTTGCCGACCGAGAAACTCGCAGGCCAGACGGCTCCGGTCCCCGCTCGCGCAATACACGAGCACTTTGTCTGCAGCCTCCGGGATGTCCATCTTGTACCGCTGCTCCAATTCTTCGATGGGCACAAGCTTCGCGCCGGGCACCCGCCGCACCGCATATTCGGAGGCTGTCCGAACGTCCACGACCAGCACCGTGCCATCCTTTCGTTGAAGCGCCTGCTCAAGCACCTGCCGGGCTTCGTCCGCGGCGATCTCCTGATACAGCCGCCCCTGCAGGATCATCTCTCGCGGCACCACCCCTCCCATCGCCAGCTTGGCCACGTGCAGGCGCAACGGCTCGATCGATGCCCGTATCTCCTCGGCGCTCCGTTTCAACCGGCCATCAAGACCATAGTGATCGTGCTTCAGCTTGTTGACCTCTTGAGCCAGCCGGGAGCAACGCCGCACCATCGCAAGCGCCACAGCCAGGCCCGCACCGGCCACCACCCACAGCGCCCCTTCCATTCTCTCCTCCTACCTCTCGACTTGCTCCGAATCAGAAGGACCGGCTAGATGCGACGTCCGGTCAAGTACTTGACGACCAGGTCGGCCGCCTCGTTCCCGTCCCTGATGCAGTCCGGCACGCCAACCCCGCGGTAGGCAGCTCCGGTAAAATAAAGACCCTGGAACCCACTCATCGCGGCCTGGATCTGATCCAGCCTATTCCGATGCCCCAGAACATACTGGGGCATGCCCCGCTCCCAGCGATTGACCTCGACATGGACGGGCTCGGCGGCAATCCCGGCGATGTGACGCAGATCGTCGCGCACCCGCCGCACGATCGTCGCGTCGTCGGCCCTGAGAATGTCCTCCCGCCCGACTCCGCCGATGTAGCACCGGGCCAGCATGTGAGCGGGCGGCGCCCGATGCGGCCACTTCAAGGACGACCAGGTCGCGGCCAGCAAGTCCCGTCTCTCCACCCGAGGCACGATAAACCCAAACCCTCGCACCAACGGGCCGAGGTCGTTGCTCCCATAGGCCAGCGCGACGGTGGCGGTGGACGTATAGGGAATGCCGTCCAGCAGCTTCGAGACGGTCAGGCTGATCGGACGGAGGAACTCGGCCGCAACATAAGCCGGCGTTGCCAGCACGACCACGTCGGCGGTCAGCACGGCCCCGTCTTCGAGCACCACGTCGTAGGTCCAGACCTTGGATCGGATCGAGGGAGCCCGGAGCGCGGACACGCGCCGCCCGCTCAGCAGCGTGGCGCCGGCTCCACGCACACGAGCCACCAACGCCCGGACCAACTCGCCCATTCCATCTTTGAGCGTCACGAAGGGCGTCCGTCCGGACAGGCCCTTGGAGGCCCCGGCCGTCTTGCGCCCGGCCAGCAACCCGCGAATCAAACTCCCGTGGCGCCGCTCGATCTCGATGAATTGGGGAAACGTCGCACGGAGACTCATCTGCTCCGCATCGCCGGCATAGATCCCGGCCATCAGCGGTTCGACGACACGCTCGAACGCTTCGCGACCGAGCCGCCGCCGAAAAAATGATGCCAGGGACTCATCCGCCGCATTGAACCGCCCCGGCAGGACAAGATCCATCCCCATCCGCACAATGCCGGGCCAGGACACCAGTCCGCTGCGAAGGAATGGCCCCAGCTTGGTCGGCACGACGGCCACCAATCCTTCGGGCAACTCCCGCAGCCGTCCCCGCGAATATACAGAGGCCTTCTGCCCGAGCTCGTTGGTATTGACCACCTGGTTGGAGAGCCCCAGCTTGGCGCAGAGCTCAAGCGCCCAGGGCTTCTGGGACAGGAAGGAATCAGGTCCGGCCTCGATGAGAAACTCCCCGACCCGATGGGTGGCGATCTTCCCGCCCCACTCGGCTCCGGCCTCGATGACCGTGCAGGCGACGGGCACGCCGGCCTCCGCGGCCTTCTCCTGCAACGAGAAGGCCGCCGCCAGGCCGGCAATGCCGCCGCCGACGATGACCACTCTTTTGGGGGCTTGTTCAGACACGTCTGTCACGGGTAGACGATCATCGAACCGGAGACGCCAGGTGTTCTTCCAGCACCGCCTCCAGGATTTCGATCAGGGGTGGGGTCGCATTCAACATCGGAATCCGCTCCAACTGCATCCCCTTGGACTCGGCCAGTTTTTTGAATTCTACGTCCACATCATAGAGCACCTCGACGTGGTCGGAGAGAAAGCCGATGGGCGCAATCAGGACGTGGCGGTGGCCTTCCTGGTGCAGCGTCTCCAGCATGGACTCCACGTCGGGGCCGAGCCATTTTTCACCGGACCGCCCCTGACTCTGGAACGCAAAGCGGGCCGTCACCGGTCCCAACTGCCGGCAGACGGCCTCCATGGTCCCACGGACCTCGTCGGGATAGGGGTCCTTCATCTGGAGAA
The DNA here is from genome assembly GCA_004296865.1 of Nitrospirota bacterium. Classification (GTDB taxonomy): domain Bacteria; phylum Nitrospirota; class Nitrospiria; order Nitrospirales; family Nitrospiraceae; genus SCVQ01. The sequence continues at coordinate 15,477 of SCVQ01000430.1, read as the reverse complement.
TCCGCTCGGGAAGGCTGTGGGCGGTAAAGATGATCGGGACCTTCGCACGCGCCTCAGCCGGAAACTTCTGCAGCCCGATTCCGATGTTCTCGGTCAGGGCCTTCACCAGGCGGGGATGCTGGTGCCAGCTTTGGACATAGGTGACGGGAAAGTCCCCGCCCAGCCCGGCCCGTGCCTCCTCGACTTTCTTGATGTAGGCCCCGATGCTCATGGACGAGTACTGAGGCGCCATGCAGAGCCCGATCAACCGCTGCGGCTGGTCATCCAGCAACTCCGCATAGGCTTCCTTGATGTAGGGATGCCAGTGTCTGAGCCCGACATACACGCGGAACCCTTCACCGCCGGGTCCGTTGAGCTTCTGTTCGAGTTTCCGGGCCACCTCGCGGGTGATGTCGAGCACGGGCGACTTACCGCCGGTGAGGCGGTACCGTTCCCGAATCTCCTCCACCAATTCCGGCGGTGTCGGCCGACCGCCCCGTACATCCAAGAGATAGGGCTCCACGTTCTCCAGCTTGTCCGGCCCACCCATGGCCATGAGCAAGACGGCGATCGGTTTCTGCGGTCCAGGCATGGGCCTCGCTCCTTTTTAGTCGCTCGTCCAGGCAAGGGGCTAGCGGCAATAGGCTATAGGACAGAGGTAAAAGTTTTCTCTCTCACCCATAGCCTATCGCCTCTCGCCGGTGCACTATCGTTGACTTAACTTGTGCACCAGATCCACCGCCGCGGCCACACTTTCCACCGGCGTGTTGGGCAGGATGCCGTGCCCGAGATTGAAAATATGGCCGGGTCGCCCGGCCGCGCGCGTGAGAACGTCTTCGACCCGCCGCTCGATCTCATGCAGCGGCGCAAAGAGGACCACCGGGTCCAGGTTTCCCTGAACCGCCACATCGTATCCGACCTTCTTCCAAGCCTCATCCAAATGCACGCGCCAGTCCACCCCGATCACGGTGCCGCCGGCTTCCTTCATGAGCGAAAGCAACGTCGCCGTGCCGGTGCCGAAATGGATCAGCGGGACCGGCTCGTGCTTCAAGCCCTCGAAGATCAGCTGGACGTGAGGCAGTACATATTCGGCATAGTCGCCCGGCGAGAGACAGCCGACCCAACTGTCGAACAGTTGCACGGCCTGGGCGCCGGCGCGGATCTGGCGCCGCAGATAGCCGGTCACCACTCGTGCCAACTTATCCATCAACCGGTGCCAGGCTTCCGGCTCCCGATACATGAACTGCTTCGTCAGCACGTAATTCCGGGAGCTTCCCCCCTCGATGGCGTAGCTGGCCAAGGTGAACGGCGCCCCGGCAAATCCGATCAACGGCACCCGCCCAGCCAGCATCTGCCGGGCCTGCCTGATCGCCGCTTCGACGTAAGCCAACCCCTCCCCATCCTCCACCCGCAAGCGTTCCACCGCCGCCCGATCCCGCACCGGATTACGGATCACCGGCCCTTCGCTCTCGACGAATTCCAGGCTGAGCCCCATCGGCTCCAGCGGCAGCAGGATGTCGGCAAAGATGATCGCCGCATCCAACGAAAACCGCTCGATCGGCTGGAGCGTGACCTGCGCGGCCAACTCCGGCGTCTTGCAGACCTCCAGGATGGAGCGCTTGGCGCGGACCGCCTGGTACTCCTTCATGTAGCGGCCGGCCTGGCGCATAAACCAGACCGGCGTGCAATCCACCGGTTCGCGACGGCAGGCTTTCAGAAAACGATCGTGCATAAGATCGGTCATTCTAAGAGGGCGATGGTGGAGGTGTCAACGACGCGCCACGCGCGGCACAAAAACCGGCTCTTGCTTGACGGAACCGCACAGGCTCCGGCACCCTGGGACCGTCATGCGCCACGCGAACGTCCTCCGCATCGGGATCAGCCGTTGTCTGCTGGGCGACCCCGTCCGCTTCGACGGCGGACACAAGCGGGATCGTTTGCTAATCGACGCCCTGGGTCAAACCGTGGAGTGGGTCCCGGTTTGCCCGGAAGTGGAAGCCGGATTGGGCACTCCGCGCGAACCCATGCAGTTGGTGGACAACCGCCGGGCCCCACGCCTCGTCACCGTCGAGACAGGCGTGGACCACACGGAAGCCCTACGCCGCTTCGCACGGCAGCGTGTCGTCGAACTGACCGCCCTGCACCTCTGCGGCTTCGTCTTCAAGAGCGCCTCGCCCAGTTGCGGCCTCAGGGGTGTGCCGCTCTTCGACGCTCAGGGTACGGACAGGCGCGACGGAATCGGCCTCTTCGCACAAGTCTTCATGGAACATTTTCCCCTCATCCCCGTGGAGGAAGAACATCGGCTGCACGATCCGCACATCCTGAAAATGTTTTTGGAACGAGCGGCCGATTTTGACAACTCACACCATCGCGCGTAAGCGCCACACCGATAGCCCGCACCTTGCCTGCTCCCATTAGACCCAGTCGGAATCGGTCCGATCCCTGGTGGAACGGGCGCGACTGCTCAGGTCTTGCCTGATGGCAAGGCTGACGGCATCCAGTTCGGCAACCTCACGGTCCGTCGCAATCCAGGCATCGCCCGGCGCCAGTTCGATCCGATAATGATTTTTGCGAATCGAGAACCATTCGATGTAGGGGTGGGGCGACAACATGGGATGGGGGTCGAAGGAAATGAGGCTCACCTCCCCCACCTGAGGGACTTCGAAATCTCCCAGGACTTGTCCGGCCAGGTCCTCGTCCGCAAACACACTGTTCCGGAAGCAAATGGCTTGGCCGGCGATCTCCCCCTTGAAATCACCCTTCAGGTACAGATCGACGGGGCCCAGGACGGCGAACGTAATCCGTCCGACCACGCAGCCGGCGATCCGGTTGTCGAGAAAGCCTTCCTTCACCCATCGGTAGTTGCCGAATTTTTGCGCCATGTGCCCGTCCTATTCTCAGGCGGCCGGAACAGACTCAGCCGGCTCCTTCACAGGGGTGACGCCGCCGGCCATCGCCCCCAGCACGACTGCTGCCAAAATCAGCCCACTGCCCACCCAGCCCTTCGCGGCCAGGTGCTCTCCGAGAAAATACCAGGCTAGCCACGCGGCATAGGCCGGCTCGAGCGAAAAGATCAGCGCCACCCGTTGCGCCGGGAGATGCCGCTGCGCCCAAATCTGCACCGCAAAGGCGCCGGTCGCCAGCACGCCGGTCACGACGAGCGCGACGACCAGGACCGAGTGGGCCGCAAACTGCGCGGCCTCCGGCGCTTCGATCACCATTGCGGGAAGCAGGGCGACGGTCATCAACAGCATCTGCCATAAAAACAGCGCCAGCGGGTCCCCCTCCCGCGTATAGGATTCCAGACAGGCGATGTGCGCGGCGAAAGCCGCCGCACAGCCCAGCGTCATGAGGTCGCCGAGGTTCAGCGCCACGGTGGGATCGATCAGCAACCAGAGCCCCGCCACCGCGAAACCGGCCGACAGCCAGACCGTCCCATCGAACCGCCGGAGAAACAGCGGCACCAGGACCACGTAGAGCGCCGTGATAAAGGCGGAATTCGAGGCCGTCGTATACTGCAGCCCGACGGTCTGCAGGGTATACCCCAAAAACAACCACACCGTCGCAATGGCGCCCGGTCGAAGCATGGCGCGGCTGAACCGCACCCGCTTCCCCGCCGCCAGGACCACGCCCAGCACCAGCACCAAGCCCAAGAAGAATCGAAGAAAAAGAAATGAGAATGGCGGGATATGCTCGAGGGCGGCCTTGGTCGCAGGAAACGTCGCGCCCCAGACCAGCGTGCTCAATAACAGGGCGATCCGGGGCATGGGTGGATAGCTTTCAGTCTCCAGCTATCAGCTATCAGTCTTCGGCCTGAGAACATTGTTCTCCGCGCTGAGAGCTGATGGCTGAATGCTGATAGCTCGTCGGTTCGTTATGGTTTGCACAGAGGGCAGTGCTTCTGGAAGGTCAAGCCGGTTTGCTCCATGGCCGCCAGAGCCCGCTCTTTATCCGGATAGTCGAACCAGCCCCCCTCCCAGAAATCCGTTCTGAGGAAGTTGGACGGCACTTCTGCGCACCGTTCCCGGTGGAGCGTCACGCGATCGATCGAGCGTGCAATATGGACCCAGAAAACCATAGCTCTATTCCTCTCCTCGCCCTTGCCTTGCCCTTCTCGTCACCCTTCGGCGGCCCGAGCCTCCGCAGGGCAGAGCCTACCACGCCCTTCTCTCCAGCCGCAACGCGCCCGGAGCTTGGGCAGCAGGATCATCGCAAGGGTTCCTATGAAGCAGGTGGTCGCGGAGCGGGAGGTGCTACGGGAGGAGCTGCCACTCGTCCTTTTCGATGAACACCTTTTGGCCGGTCGCAATCTTCTTGGCGTCATCCTTCTCAAAGAGCTTCATGTATCGCTCGATCCGATCCGGATCATCGATCCGCTCTTCCTGCATCATCCCACTGGCCAGCTTATACTTCCGAATCAACAACGGCATGCAGTCCCTCCCTTCCGTCCTGATGTCCTCGACGCAACGGTGGTTAAGATACTCGACCGCCCGGGCCAGGGTCAAGAGGCGAGGCAAAGACCCGGCCCCCTCCCTGTCGCATCCGACCTCCGTTTAGGCTATAATGGGCGTCGTTGAACATCGAGCAAAGGAGGATCGTCGATGCCTCTGTACGAATATCGCTGCGAAGGCTGCGGAAAAGAGTTCGAGCAGGTGCAACCGGTCAGCTACCGTGCGGAAGACACGGTCTGTCCGTTCTGCCACGCCCTGAAAGCCACCAAGCTGATGTCGTCGTTCGCCTCCAAAGTCATCGGCGACCACAAGACCGGCTTCAAGGAAATGAAAGCCTACGACATGCTCAACCAACGGATGGACAAGTTTTCAAAGCTGCCGCCTCCCATGGGAAAACGTGTCCTGCCCAGCCCTGAAAACTTCGGCCCGCCGGCAAGCCCTGACCCGAAGAAGAGCGGCACCTAGCGAGGCTGCCGTCAAAAGCCTTGCCGTCAGGCTCCGGCCCCTTGTGTCCCCATCGTGTTCTTCCTAAAACGTCTTCCCCCGCGACATCCCTTCCGCTCTGTCGCCCTCCCTTGACTTTGCGCCTTGCCTGATTGATCATACGCCGGTTTTCGGTCATCCGATGATGGCATCATCGCCTTATTTTCATCCGTCTTCCGGGCATGGCCGGACGGTCTTGGCCGACGCCCCAAAAGGAGGCTTCATGGGTCCTGCTCTCATCGTCTTGGGGCTGTGCCTCGTCGGTCTTGCGGCCCCCGTCCAGGCCGCCGGAGCCGAGGCCGCAGGGTCGCTCACCATTGCGGGAAACGGCCCGGAACTCTTCGTCATCGAACGACTGGCCCGGGCCTTCGAAAAGGCCAACCCCAAAGCCTACGTGGATGTCCTGTGGGATGAAAACTCCAAGCCGATCGAGTTGGTCAAATCCGGCCAAGCGCAGATCGCGGTCGCGGGCCTGGCGCAGCCCGACTTACAAGCTGTGCAGATCGCCTGGGACGGCATCGCCATCATGGTCAACCTCTCCAACCTGACGAAAGAGATCACCACCCAGCAGGTCGCCGATATCTTCAGCGGAAAAGTGAAATCCTGGTCCGAGGTAGGCGGGCCCGACACGCGGATCCTTCTCGTGGACCGTCCCAAAAATCGAAACTTGCGCGAGGCCTTCGAGCAGCACCTGGGGATCGCGGGGAAAATCCCGGACTCGGCCAAGGCGATCGGACCGGACGACAAGGTCATCAAGACCGTGGCCGGCACGCTCCCGCCTCTCTCCGCCGTCACCTACCTCTCGCTCGGACCGGCGCTGGAGGCCGTGGCATCGGGGGTGGCGGTGCGCCTGCTGCCCATCGACAAGGTGGAGCCGGAAGAGCCGCCGGTGAAAGACGGGCGGTACAAACTCCGCCGGCCAGTGCTCCTCCTGAGCAAACAGAAACCGAGCCCGATCGTGGACGCGTTTCAGGCGTTTGCCCTCTCGAAGCCGGGGCAACAGATTCTCGACGAGGTCTATATTCCTATCGACCACAAGCCATAAATCAGCCGTTCTCGCGATGCGCGCATTCTTTGTCCCTTATTGATTCATGAGAAGGAGGCCCCGATGAGCAAGCCCTTTGCGACCGTCCTGATTCTGGCAATCTGCGGACTGACGGCTCTGCCGAACGATGCCTTGTGGGCGGCTGAGGGCGCCACGGAAGAAGGCACCGGCTTCAGCATGTTCGGAACCGAGTCCATCAAGGGAGTGGACGAGTCCAAGATCGAGAAGGACCCGGTCTGCGACCGGAGCAAGCGCCCCAAGATCATGAAAGTCGAGCCGGATGAGGTCGCGCCGGGGCAGAAGGTCGTCATCAAAGGGGAGAACTTCGGCACGAAGGAATGCTTCCACGGCGTGGCCTTCAGCGCCGCCGCGGGGACGCCCGTCCAATATCAGTTTATCAACGACACGACGATCGAAGCGGTCGTGCCGGAAGCCCGTGCGGGCATGTCCTTCATCGATGTCGTCGCCGGCGGCGGCAACGCACGCTCAAAAGGCATCCTGATCAAGTCCAAGTAGCGCGGATCGATCGCACCGCGGCAGGCCGCTGCAAAAACGGCACGAGGATCGGCCTCGGTCGTCTGACCGGCGCAGTCTCTTGTTTTGCTGCTGCCTCATCCGTTGTCGCGCAGAGAGCCTCCTTGCGCCTCTCGCCTTGCACCTTCCTGCCACCGTCCTCTCTCTCGACATTGGCGAGGACGGTATGCTACCTTACGCGGGCTCTACGCAGGCCTGCACCATCCGAAATACCGCAGACTTGCAGGGATCTAATCGCATGATGTTTAAGAAAATTTTGGTGGCCAACCGAGGCGAGATCGCGATGCGGATCATCCGCGCCTGCCGCGAACTCAACATCGCCACCGCTGCGATTTATTCCGAGGCCGACTCGACCGGCATCTACGTCAAAAAAGCGGACGAGGCCTATCTGGTTGGCCCAGGACCGGTCAGGGGCTTCCTGGACATGCAACAGATCGTGGATATCGCCCTCCGTATCGGGGCCGACGCGATCCACCCGGGTTACGGATTCCTGTCGGAAAATGCCCAGTTCGCCCAGTTGTGCCAGGTCTCCGGCATCACGTTCATCGGCCCTTCTCCCCAGGTCATCAACCTGATGGGCAGCAAGGTCAAGGCCAGGGAGCTGGCCAAGAAAGTGGGCGTCCCGATCGTGCCCGGCACGGACGAGGCGGTCATGCGGATCGAAGACGCCCTGGCCTTCGCCCGATCGGCCGGCTATCCCGTCATGATCAAGGCCAGCGCCGGCGGCGGCGGGAGGGGCCTGCGCGTCGTCCGCACGGACCAAGAACTCCGAAGCAACATGGAAACCTCGGCCAGGGAGGCGCTGGCGGCCTTCGGGGACGGCAGCATCTTCATCGAAAAATACGTCGAACGGCCCCACCACATCGAGTTTCAGATCCTCGGGGACCGGCACGGCAACGTGATCCACCTGGGAGAGCGGGACTGCTCCGTGCAGCGGCGGCACCAGAAGCTGATCGAAATCGCCCCCTCGCTCATTTTGACGCCTCAGCTGCGCCGCGAGATGGGCGAGGCCGCCGCCACGATCGCCCGCGCGGTCGATTACGACAACGCCGGCACCGTGGAATTCCTCCTGGACCAGGAGGGGCGCTACTACTTCATCGAGATGAACCCGCGCATCCAGGTCGAGCACACGGTCACCGAGCAGATTACCGCCGTGGACATCGTCCGCTCCCAGATCTCGATCGCCGCCGGGCTACCGTTGGAATTCAAGCAGGAAGACGTCACCCTGCAAGGCCACGCCATCCAATGCCGCATCAACGCCGAGGACCCGCGCAGCAACTTCCGGCCCTCCACGGGCACGATCACGGCCTATTTGTCCCCCGGCGGCATCGGCGTCCGGATCGACGGCGCGGTCTATAAGGACTACGCGGTGCCTCCCTACTACGACGCGCTCCTCGCCAAGCTCACCGTGCGCGGGCGCACCTGGGACGAGACGGTCAGCCGGATGCACCGATCGCTGGAAGAATATGTCTTGCGCGGGGTCAAGACCACAATCCCCTTCCTCAAGAAGATCATGGAGGAACCGGACTTCCGCGCCGGACGCTTCGACACCTCCTACCTGGAGACCCATCCGAACCTGTTCGCATACGACGACAATTACGAGCCCGAAGACTTGGTGGTCGCCATTTCCGCGGCAATCGCCTCCTATGAAGGGCTCTGAGCGCACGTTCCTTCACCAACACGAGTAACGACGCATGGCGGCTAAGAACAAGCAGACGACGCAGCGATCTCCCAAGAAATCGGCCCCTCGGAAGGCGGCCCCAGCCCGCCCCACCGTGAAGACCCGGGCGACGGCTTCCGCCAAGGAGACCGGCCGCGCGGCCTTCCCCGCCGGCTCCACCCCGGGGAAAAAGCTGTTGCTCACAGACGTGGTGCTGCGCGACGGCCACCAGTCGATCCTGGCCACGCGCATGCGCACCGAGGACATGCTGCCGATCGCGCAAAGCCTGGACGCCGTCGGCTATTGGTCGCTGGAAGTCTGGGGCGGCGCGACCTTCGATACCTGCCTGCGCTTTCTGAAGGAAGACCCCTGGGAACGGCTCCGGGCCCTCAAGCAGGCCATGCCCAGGACCAGATTGCAGATGCTCCTGCGCGGGCAGAACATCGTGGGCTACCGGCACTATGCCGACGACGTGCTGGAGAAGTTCGTCGAACGGTCCGCGGCCAACGGGATCGACGTCTTCCGCATTTTCGACGCGCTCAACGACGTGCGCAACATGGCGCCGGCCATGCGCGAGGTCAAAGCCTGCGGCAAGCACGTCGAAGCCTCCATCTGCTATACGGTCAGCCCGGTCCACAGCCTGGATCGCTTCGTCGAGCTGGCCAGGCAACTGGAAGACCTGGGCACCGACACCCTCTGCATCAAGGACATGGCCGGTCTCCTGGCGCCCGCCGATGCCTACACGCTGGTCAAGCGCCTCAAGGCGGCGGTGCGGACGCCCATTCACTTGCACAGCCACTACACCTCCGGCATGGCCTCCATGTCGGCGCTGATGGCCGTCTTGGGCGGGCTGGACATGCTGGACACGTCCATCTCACCGCTGGCCGGCGGCACGTCGCACCCGCCGACTGAAACCCTGGTCGCCGCGCTGCGGAACACGCCCTACGACACGGAGCTGGAGCTGACGCGATTCGTGCCGATCGCCGAACACTTCCGAACCGTCCGCCGGAAATATCAGCAGTTCGAAAGCGACTTCACCGGCGTGGACGCGGAAATCCTGACCTCCCAGATCCCGGGCGGCATGCTCTCCAACTTGGCCGCCCAGTTGGCCCAGCAGAACGCGCTGGACAAGATGCGACAGGTCCTGGAGGAGGTCCCCCGCGTCCGGCAGGACATGGGCTACCCGCCGCTGGTCACCCCCAGCAGCCAGATCGTGGGCACCCAAGCGACACTGAACGTGCTGACCGGCGAACGGTACAAAGTCATCACGACCGAGACCAAGAACTACTTCCTGGGCCTCTATGGAAAACCGCCCGGCCCGGTCTGCAGCGACGTGATGGCGCGCGCGATCGGCAACGAGGAGCCGATCACCGTCCGGCCGGCGGACCGGCTGGAGCCGGAGCTCGAAGCGGCCCAGCGAGAGTTGGCAGGCAAGACCGCGTCGCCCGAAGACGTGCTCTCCTTCGCCCTATTCCCGGCCATCGCGCGGGAGTTTTTCGAAGAGCGCGAAAAGGGCGAGCTCAGGCCACCGGCGCTGGAACCGATGCCGGAGAAGGGACCGACCGTGGCGCACGAGCTGCACCTGGCGCCGGTGGAATTCAACGTCACGGTGCACGGGGAGACCTTCCACATCCAGGTGTCCGGCTCCGGCCGCAAGAGCGACGGCCGCAAGCCCTACTACATCCGGGTGAACGACAAGCTCGAAGAGGTCTACCTGGAGCCCATTCAGGAAGTGCTGGCCGGGGTGCCGGAAGCGCCGGATGCGGGCAAGGCCGGCGCGCCCAAAAGGCCCAAGCCCAGCAAGCCGGGCGACGTGGCCTCCCCGATGCCGGGCCGGGTGGTGAAGGTCCTCGTGACCAAGGGCGACGTGGTAAAGGCCGGCGACCCCGTGCTCATTATCGAAGCCATGAAGATGGAGAGCCGCGTGCCAGCCCCCATCGCCGGCACGGTGGCCGCAGTCCATGTCAAGGAAAGCGAGGACGTCAAGCCGGACGAAACCCTCGTGCAGTTGGAGTGATGGCTAGAGGCGATCGGCAATGGGCTATGGGCATGAGACATCCTGGCTTGAGCCTCGCTTCCATCGTTTCTTGCCTTTCCGATTGCCGATTGCCCATCGCCTCTGGCCCATTGCCCGCGCTTACCTTGCCTGCGCCATCTTGCCGTTGATGCTGAGTAGCTGCACCGCCTCTCCGGACATGCCCCCCTGGTTCGATTCATTCCAGCGCCTGCCGATCAAGACCGTGGCGGTGGGAACACAGCGGATTGCCTACCTGGATCAAGGCAACGGCTCCCCCGTCATCCTGATCCACGGCTTCGGCGGCTCCATGTGGCAGTGGGAATACCAACAGGCCGCGCTCTCGTCCGCACACCGTCTGATCACCCTGGATCTCCTGGGCTCCAGCCTGTCCGACAAACCCGATCTGGACTATACCCCTGCCGAGCTCGTGACCTTCTTGACGAATTTCATGGATGCCTTGGGGATCGACCGCGCCTCCCTGATCGGCAACAGCATGGGGGCCGGGCTGGTCCTCGGCATGACCCTGACCCATCCGGATCGAGTGGACCGTCTGGTCCTGATCGGAGGGCTCCCCGATAAGGTCCGCGAGAAACTGACCAGTCCCCTCATACAACGCGCGATCGACACGCAGGCACCGGTCTGGTTGATCCGTTTCGGCAACTGGCTGGTCGGACGCGGCCCCACCCGGTCCGTCCTCCAGGAGATCGTGCACGATCCCTCGCTCCTGACCCCGGCGGTCATCGAACGGTCCTACCGGAACCGCAAACAATCCGGATTCATCGCCCCGGTCATGGCGGTCGCCAGGAGCTTGCCGCTGTGGGAAGACGGGTTCGCCAAACGGCTGGGCGAGGTGAGCCGGCCAACCCTGATTCTCTGGGGAGCCGAAGACAGAGTGTTTCCGCCGCAGATGGGCCGCGACCTCCAGGCCACGATCGCCGGATCGACGTTCCGCCTCATCCCCGAGGCAGGCCACATGCCTCAGTGGGAACGTCCGGAAACCGTCAATCCCATCCTGCGGCAATTTCTAGAATGAATCGGCCGTCGCGCCACGCCCTTGACAGGGCGGGACCCCAGCCCCAATATAGTGCCGCAAGGGCACAGCAGAAGGCCCGATCCCGTTTCAACGCAAGGGGGAACCCCATGAGACATCGACGATCCCTACGAGCGATCCTCACCGGCGCCGTCGCCCTCATCAGCATCTCCGGCTGCGCGTTCTTGGGCGACTTCGACGGCGGCGACTTCACGTATCAAGACATCCCGGTCGCCAAGAGCAGCGCGACGGCGGGTGACAGCCACACCGTGACCCTCAAGGGCAACCCGCTCCCGCTGGCCGGACTCGGCATCAAGGTGGGGGACCCCTTGCGGAACGTCACCGTGGCCAAAGGAGACCTCACCCTCTTCAACCTCGCGGACACGAAGGGCAAGGTGCGGATCATCAGCGTCGTTCCGTCGTTGGACACCTCGGTCTGCGAACAGCAGACGCATTACCTGAGCGAGAAGAACCAGGGCTTGGATCAGAGCGTGGAGCTGATCACGGTCAGCGTCGATACGCCCTTCGCCCAGAGCCGCTTCGCCAAGAAAGCCAAGATCGACAACGTCACCTTTCTGTCCGACTTTCGTGGCGGGGCCTTCGGCAAGTCCTACGGCCTGCTGGTCAAGGACCCGCACCTCCTGGCCCGCACGGTCATGGTGGTGGACCAGAACAACGTCGTCCGCTATCTCCAGGTGACGCCCGAGCTGGCCCAGATGCCGGACATGGAGGCGGCATTTCAGGCGGCCCGGTCGCTGGCGCAACCATGAGCGACCGACCGGCAGAGTCCGCCAAGAAAAAGAGCCCAGCCAAGCCTTCCACGGACAGGCCTTCCACGAACACAGGGGGCCAGCAGGGGAAAAGCAGCCGCCCGGCCTATGACCTGCTCGTGATCGGAAGCGGGCCGGCCGGCCAGAAGGCCGCCATCCAGGCCGCCAAGCTCCGCAAGCGGGTCGTGATCGTCGAAAAGGAGCCGGAAGTCGGCGGGTCCTCCGTCAACACCGGCACGCTGCCCAGCAAGACGCTCAAGGACGCGATCTACTATCTGCACGGGTTCAAGCTCCGCGCCTTCCCCAACGTCACTTACTCCCTGAACAAAAGCCTGACCCTCCGGGACCTGATGACGCGGAAGGACCTCGTCATCAAAAAAGAAATCGAGATCATCACGAACCAGCTCGAACGCAACGACGTCGAGATCGTCCACGGGACCGCCTCCTTCGTGGATCCCCACACCATCCAGGTGCTCCAGCGCAACGGCCAGGTGCACAGCCTGCAAGGCACCTGCATCCTGATCGCGACCGGGTCGCGTCCGCGCCGCGGGGACGGCGTGCCCTTCGACGACCTCCACGTCTGCGACTCGGATTCGATCCTCGCCACCGAGACACTGCCCAAGACCCTGGCCGTGGTGGGCGGCGGCGTCATCGGCTGCGAGTATGCCTCGATGTTCGCCGCCTTCGGCATCAAAGTCACCCTGTTGGAACGACGGAAGGAACTCCTGCGCTTCGTCGATCAAGAGATCGTCCAGGCCCTGATCTACCAGATGCGGTCCCACGGGGTCACGACCAAGCTGGGCGAGGAGATCGCCGGCGTCACGTTGGACGAGCGCGACCGGGCCGTCACCAGCCTCAAGAGCGGCAAGACCGTCGTCACGGACATGCTGCTCTATGCGATGGGACGGACCGCCAATACGGACGCGTTGAATCTACCGGCCATCGGCCTTTCGACGGACCCACTCGGCCAGCTCAAGGTCAACGAGTTCTACCAGACCGAGATCCCCCACATTTATGCCGCCGGCGACGTGATCGGATTTCCCGGCCTGGCCTCCACCTCCATGGAGCAGGGCCGCCTGGCCGCCTGTCACGCCTTCAAGGTGGAGCAGTCCACCTTGCCCAAGGTCATGCCCTACGGCATCTACACGATCCCGGAAATCTCCACGGTGGGCAAAAACGAAGAAGAGCTCACCGAGCAGGGCGTGCCCTACGAAGTCGGGCGGGCCTGGTACCGGGAGATCGCTAGGGGGCAGATCTACGGCGACCTCGAAGGGCTGCTCAAGCTCATCTTCCACCGGGACACCATGCAGCTCCTGGGCGTCCACATCATTGGCGAAGGCGCCACCGAGCTGATCCACATCGGCCAGGCGGTCCTGACCTACGAAGGCCGGGTGGACTTTTTCGTCCACAACGTCTTCAACTATCCCACCCTCGCCGAGTGTTACCGCACCGCAGCCCTGGACGGGATCAACCGGATGGGAAAACTCTAACGCTCGGGCTAGCTCTCAGCCGTCAGTTATCAGCCATCTGCTCTTTCGCTTTCAGGAGTCATTCATGTCGTTTTGCGAGCACCTGCGCACACTCGCCAAGCCCATCTGGGAGGCACAACTCACCCATCCCTTTGTCGTCGCGCTGGGCAAAGGCACCTTGCCGCCACGCAAGTTCAAGTACTACATACTGCAGGACGCGCGCTTTCTGGGCGATCTGGCCCGAGTCTTCGCCGCCGCGGCGCAGAGGGCGCCGGATGCGGAATCGGCTCTTCGGCTCGCGAAGTTGGTCGAGGAAACGATCATCGTCGAACGGGGCCTGCACGAAAATTACGGCAAGCACTGGAAGATGACGCCCAAGCAGATGACCTCCGTCCCCATGGCCCCGACCACCTATGCCTATACGAGACACATGCTGGCCGTGGCCGCAACCGGTTCCGCCGCCGAGATCACCGTCGTCGCCCTCCCCTGCGCCTGGATCTACTGTGTCGTCGGGCAACACTTGCTGAAAAAAGGCCCACCGCCCAAGAACCATCCCTACCGCGACTGGCTCACACTCTATGCCTCGCCTGAATTTGCCGAGGTCCAGCGCTGGATGCGCAAGAAGGTGGATCAGTGGGCTGAGAGCGCAGGGAAGGATGAGAAGCGGCGGATGGAAGAGGCCTTCGTGGTCAGCTCGAGGTATGAGTGGATGTTTTGGGAGATGGCGTGGAAGGAGGAGGAGTGGCCGGTGTAGAAGACACGGGTCCTGTCGCCGAGCAGCCCAGCCGTGCTCACTCCACCCATCCCCCCGAGGGGAACCCCTTTCGTTGCGCGCGGCTGGGCGCCTGTTCGACGCCACCCGTGATAAACACCGACCACGAGAGGGGAGAGCGAAGAACAAGAAGATAGAAACTGTCGAGCCATGAAAATACGTGATATCATAAGGCTCATTGAAGCGGATGGCTGGTTTCTAGTTGTAACAAAAGGAAGCCATCGGCAATATAAGCACCAGAATAAGCACCAGACAAAACCTGGAAGAGTCACGATTGCCGGACACCCAGGCGATGATCTGGCACCCGGCACGCTGAACAGCATCCTCAAGCAAGCCCGGATCAAGGAGGGGAAATAGCATGCGCCGTTTCCTGATCGTCATTGAAAAGGCAGAGGGCAATTATTCAGCCTATTCGCCGGACTTGCCCGGCTGCGTAGCGACCGGAGCGACCCGCGAAGATGCGGAGAAGAATATGCATGAAGCCATTCAACTGCATGTCCGCGGGTTACAAGAAGATAACCTGCCAATCCCGGAATCCCACTCATCTGCCGAATACGTTTCCGTTTCTTAAAGCCGCGCTGTCCCTTTGCTCGCAGAGCGCGCAATGAAGATGTGCTCGCTCGATGCGCGCAGTCTAGGACAGCACGGCTGCCTGTCCGCAGATGTATCGGCCATGAGGGAAAAGAGAGCGGCGCTTCGCTCAGCAACATTGAGCCTACATGTTGTTGACAAGACCAGGAAAAGCCCCTACGCTTCTCGCGCAGCCAAAGGTTTTAATACGCAAGGAATGTAAGACTGCATGCAGGCCCACGCCAAAATTGAACTGGAACATGCTTTCATTGTACGCCCTGAGCATATTCGTCGCATATGGACTACATTGTCAGACCTAATTGGCCCCACCAAGGTCGTCGCGTCTTGCACGGATCATATTGAACGGACCTTTGCTACCTGCGACGATTTACTTGCTTATGAAAACGCTCGTTCACGCAGCATTCGCGCCTTAACTTTCCGCGCCCATTCAAAGGAGTACCCCGGTGCTTCTGCCACTCTTTACATGCACGGCGAATCATATAGTCCTTCGCTTTCCTTTGATGTCGAAGGTGATGAGCCAAGCATACTAACGGCGCGGGACAAAATGGGAGACCTTTTTGATGGTATGAAGACCTGGTACTCGGCCATAAGCAGAATAGACTTCAAGTTCATTATGGTCGGCATTCTTGTCTTTGCGTGGGCAATAGTCCAAGTCATGTATGGGGGAGATAGTTCC
>SCVQ01000429.1 GCA_004296865.1 Nitrospirota bacterium | reverse complement strand
TGATACCGCAATGCGCGCATATACGATCAACAGCTATGTGGTCATCGGTAACGCCGCTGACTTTGTCAGTGTTGTTTCTCCGGCGGCGGCACGTCGTATTTGGTGGCGAGGAATTTTGCGGCTCCTGCTGCGGCGCTCGTGATCTGTAGGCGCTGCGGATTGCCCGGCCGTCGGTAGAACTTCTCCATCTCCTGCAGCACTTCCAAGACCTCTTTGCTCTCAAGAACTTTCTTCTTGATGAGCATATCGATCACCACCTGGACAAGCTGGAAACCGAGATTCGCTGCCGCAAAGTCCTCGGCGTTGAAGTGTAGTTTTTCCGCCATTTCCCCCTCCCTCATTCTTCGTCGAGGATAGAGGCTAGCAGCCTGCGAAGCGCCGCGTTACCCCAGCGAAGGGGGCGAGGTCCGCCCGTAAGTCCGCCGATAGGTGAGGCGCTTGCCTTCGATGCCCTTCAGGGCCTTTTCCGCGCGCTCTTTGTCCGACACGCCCAAGGCCGTGCGGTTGCTGTAGCGGAAATCGAACTCGTGCAGATAGCGTTGCAGATGCTTCTCATCGCAATGCTGATAGACGCCTTTCATGCCGCGCTTGAAGATCGAATAGAAGCCCTCGACCGTGTTCGTGTGCGCGTCGCCGCGAACGTACTCATCCTTGGAGTGGTTCACCGCCTCATGGCTGGCAAAGCTCTTGCCCATCGCATTGTAAGCAATCGCCTCGTCCGTCATGAGCGCCGACGCCTTCGCCACGTTCTCGGTCACGATGCGGCGGATGACGTGCGGCGTCGCACGATCAACCTTGAACGAGCGAGCGCGACCGTTGCGCTCCACCAGCGACACGACAGGCTGCTTGTGGTGGTAGGCGTGGCCCTTCTTCATGCCACGCTTGCGGCCGATGTACGTCTCGTCCGCCTCGACCGTCTTGCCCTCACCGCCCATGGGAGGCTCGCCAGCAACCGGACCCATGCTCTCGCGGATGCGGTGGGTCATGAACCAGGCCGACTTGTAGGTAATGCCCAGCAGGCGGTGCAGCTGGTGGGCGCTGATGCCCTTCTTGGACGAGGCGAGCAGATGGGTCGCCAGCAGCCACTTGTGCAGGGGGATATGCGAACGCTCGTACAGGGTGCCAATCGTGACGCTGTAGGGCTTGCGGCAGTCGTTGCACTTCAGGAGGCCGGGGCGGGTCGTCTTGCCCTGCATACGGGTGCTGTTGTCGACGCAGCCGCAGAACGGGCACACCGGGCCGGACGGCCAGCGGATCGCCTCTAGGGCTTCGCGGGCCTTGGTCTCATCGGTGAAGTGCGGGGCGGTGATATCGGCGGTCATGGCTAGCCTCGGTTGATGACCCGAAACTAGCCTCCCCGGCGTGGTATGTCAAGTATACAATCGCCACCTGTCCAAATCCTTTTTGAAATTTATAGTGCTGGCAGTGCTGGCACTCCACGCTCTCTAGAATGTCTCGAGGAGCGTGTCTGTTGTCGTCACCGTCGCATATTCGCCGTCGAGCAGCGCCAGGGTGAGCTGATGCACGTCCTCGGCCGGCCATAGGCGTCCCGTGAGGTCGCGCTTGTCGCATGACCAGCAGGCATCGGCCGGCAGCCGGATCTTGTAGCCGAGATTGGCGCCGACCCGCACCGTCGCCTCGACCGAGTTGGCGAGCAGCCAGCCGCAGATGACGAGCGGCGGCTTGCCAATCGCTTCGAGGCGGGCTTCGAGGTCGGTGCCGATGAAGGCGCTGGTCACGCACTTGGCGATCACCGTCTCGCCCTGAAGCGGCGCCGTCAGCGGGCTGAAGTCATTGCCATCCTGACCCGGCCTGAAAGGCGAATCGGGATAGGTCGAATCGTGG
>SCVQ01000428.1 GCA_004296865.1 Nitrospirota bacterium | reverse complement strand
CCGGTGCCGTGGCAACGAGCATCGAGGTGTCCATCCAACTCGGCTCCATCCTGGCCGTCGTCGCCTACGAACGGACCAAGCTCGCAGCGCTCTTGTCACAGGCGGCAAAGGAGCAAGCCTCTCTTCGAACTCTGATCCGTGAAACCAAAATGGATTCGGCTGAACTGTCCATGAGCCAAGGGCTCGGAGGATGGCTCTCGCTCCTCAGTCGTTCGGCGGACAAGCACCGCAACCTCTGGTTCCTCATCGGGCTCGGCTGCGCCTTCCTGCCGGCTGCCTGTGTCGGCTTGCTCGCGCACAAGTGGATCGAAACCCATCTGTTCAATCCGATCACCGTGGCGGCCGCCCTGATTGTCGGCGGGCTGATCATCCTTGGCGTAGAGGCCATGCAAGACCGGGTTCGCGTCATCGGCCTCGACCGAGTCGGACTCGCGACGGCCCTCTGGGTCGGGCTGGCCCAATGTGCGTCGCTGATCCCCGGCGTGTCCCGATCCGGCGCGACGATTGTGGGCGGGCTGCTCGCCGGGATGGACCGGAAGACCGCCACCGAATACTCGTTCTTCCTGGCCCTCCCCACCATGATCGCGGCCACCAGCTATAAGCTGCTCAAATCCAGGGACCTGCTGACGAGCGCGGATCTCCTGGCACTGGGCCTCGGCCTGCTGGTATCGTTCCTGGTCGCCTGGGCCGTCATCGCCGCCTTTCTCACCTTCGTGAAGCGGCATAGCTTGCGTGCCTTCGCCTATTATCGCATCCTGCTTGGGATGGTGGTGTTGCTGGTATTCCGATGACCGTTGACGCACACGTACCGCACGAAAGGAGCGCCATGACCGAACACGCACCCGACACCGTCAAGGTCTTCGATACGTGGGTCGAAGGGAAGCGGGGTCAGCTACACTTCGACGTGATGACGACGGACGAGGCCACCGCGCTGAAACTCGCCAAGGCTTACCTGGCCGGCATCGGCGAAGCCGGAGCCACGGTGACGAGCCACGAGTGTCAGTTCTGCCATAACGAACCGCTCGCGTTTTATTCAGCCGAGCAACAGAAGCAGTTCAAGGAACAGGGCGGGTTCATCCTGCCACTGCCGGCCTGATTCGTTCCTCCTCCTGCCTCTTCCGGGCGGCTGGAGCAGGCACGTCAGGACTGATCGGCGACCGGTCCCGCCTCTTCCTTCTTCTCGAAGGCGAAGTGGACGATGAGGAAGCAGACCCCGACGCTGATGGCCGCGTCCGCCACATTGAAGGCAGGCCAGTGGTAGATGTCGATGTAGAAATCCAGAAAGTCGATGACTTCCCCATACCGCAACCGGTCCAGCAGGTTGCCGACGGCGCCTCCCAGGATGCCCGCGATGCTGAGCTGCCCGACCAGATCGTCCTGATGCAGACGAAAGAAAATCGTCCCCAGCAGCACCAAGGCAAAGAGGGACGTGAACCCGAAAAACAGCATCCGAAACCCGTTGCTGCCTGAAGCCAGGATGCCGAAGGCCGCGCCTGGATTCCTGATATAGGTGAGGCTGAAGAAGTTCTCGATCACGGGAATGGACTCGTGCAGGCGCATGGTCTGCATGACGTGGGCCTTGCTGACCTGATCCAGAATGATCGTTCCCAAGCTGATCAGCGTCAGGACGATGTAGCGTGCGCCGCCCTTCACCGGACCGCCTCGACGCACCGATCGCAGATCGTGGGGTGCTCGGCACAGTTTCCCACCGACTCCCGGTAGTTCCAGCAACGTTCGCATTTATTGCCGCTGGCCTTGCGCACGTCCACCTTCAGGCCCGATCCATCCGACGGCACCAAGACCGCCTGCGAGACGATGAACAAGCTCGGCAGTTCCGCCTGATGCGGCTTGAGAAATTCCAGCAGGCTGGTCTCCGCATGAAGCGTCACCTGAGCCTCGAGCGAGGAGCCGATCACCTTGTCACGCCGCTGCGCCTCCAGCGCCGCTTGCACGGTGGTTCGGATCTCCAGCAAACGATCCCACCGCTGCGCCAGCTCGGCATTGGCCCACTTGGGGTCCGGCGTTGGGAATGACGCCAAATGCACGCTCGCGATCGTGCCTTGCCCTCGCGCCTCTTCCGGCAACATCCGCCAGATCTCTTCTGCCGTGAAGCTCAGAATCGGCGCCATGAGCTTCGTCAGCGTCGCCAAGACGTCGTACAGCACGGTCTGGGAGCCACGCCGCAAAGGGGAGTCCCGGTGGAAGGTATAGAGCCGGTCTTTCAGGATATCCAGGTAGACAGCACTCATATCTACTGAACAGAAATTGTTCAGCGCGTGGAAGATCGCGTGGAATTCAAATTCCTCATAGGCCTTTTTAACGCGCGGGATCAACTCGCCCAGTCGCAGCAAAGCCCAGCGGTCTAATTCGGACAGACGCTCGAACGGCACCCGATGCAAGGCCGGATCGAAGTCGTAAAGATTGCTCAAGAGGAACCGGCAGGTATTCCTGATCTTCCGGTAGGCCTCAACAAGCTGGCCCAAGATCTCAGGAGAGATGCGGAGGTCTTCCCGGTAATCCTGCGCCGAGACCCACAGGCGAAGGACTTCGGCACCGGATTGTTTGATGACGTCCTGCGGCGCCACGACGTTGCCGGCGGATTTAGACATCTTCTTCCCCGCCCCATCTACGACGAAGCCGTGGGTCAGCACGGCCTTGTAGGGCGCCTTGTTCTCCGTGGTGACCGAGGTCAGCAAGGCACTGTGGAACCAGCCTCGGTGCTGGTCAGAGCCTTCCAGGTAAAGGTCGGCCGGCCACCATTGCCGCGGCTTGAGCACCGCCGCATGACTGATGCCGGACTCGAACCAGACATCCAGGATGTCGCGTTCTTTCTCGAAGGCTCGCCCGCCGCATTTTGGGCAAGCCGTGCCGGGCGGAATCAGTTCTCCGGCAGATTTTTGGAACCACAGATCCGCCCCTTGCTTGGCCACGAGGTCCGCCACATGGCTGATCACCGCAGGGTCTTTCAGCACCTCGCCGCAGGCCGTGCAGGTGAAGCCAGGAATCGGCACGCCCCAGACCCGCTGACGCGACAGGCACCAGTCCGGACGATTCATGATCATCCCGTGGATGCGATCCCGGCCCCAGGAAGGAATCCACGTGATCCGCTCGATTTCGTTCAACGCCTGCTGCCGCAGTTCGTTGATCTCCATCGAGACGAACCATTGCTCGGTCGCCCGAAAAATCACCGGACTCTTGCAGCGCCAGCAGTGGGGGTAGGAATGGGAGACCTTGCCGTCGCCGAGAAGAACGCCCAACGTTCTCAACTTCTCGACGATGGCCGGATTGGCCTTCAACACTTGCTGGCCGGAAAAATCCGGCACGGCGTCCGTGAAACGCCCGGCGCCATCGACAGGAGCCACAATCTCCAGCCGCTCTCCCGGCGTCGCCGAGACATTGTGCTGCATCACCAGCACATAGTCTTCTTGACCGTGGCCCGGCGCGATGTGCACGCAGCCGGTTCCCTGATCCAAGGTAACAAAATCGCCTAAAAGCAAGGGAGAAAGTCCGTCCGAGAATGGGCGATGACATTTCAAGGAACCAGTCGTTCCAATCCCAAAAAGGAATCCACCTGGACAAACCAAGAGAATCTTGTAGTCAGCAATTCCACATTCCTTTAAAGCCCGACCAACCAAATCTTCAGCGATTACCAGAATTTCATCCTGGACCCGCACGAAGGCGTATTTATAGCTTGGGTGCAGGCAGACCGCCTGGTTGGCGGGAAGGGTCCAGGGTGTTGTCGTCCAGATGACAATAGAAATTCGTCGAATGCCTTCGACCAAAGAAGGCTCTCCAGATACAAGGCCCCAAACGAGTTGCGGAGGCAGGTCAAACGGGAACTTCACATAGATCGAAGGCGAGGTATGGTCTTCGTATTCGACTT
>SCVQ01000427.1 GCA_004296865.1 Nitrospirota bacterium | reverse complement strand
CGGCCCGCTCGACTCCCTTGTCCTTCATGGTTTGGAGCCCCTGCTGGGTGAATTTTACGAGGCTGACGTAGGTCTGCATGGCGCACCTCCTTGGTGGGAATGGATGAGTCGTGTGTGAGAGAATCTGGAGTGATCTTAGGCCCATTGGCCGGGAGGTGACAAGTGGGAGGAGACTCAGGGGGCGGGAGCTCTGTGGTTCTGGTCCTCTACGATCTGGCCGAGCGGCGGGTGATCACGGCGATGCTGCCCCGGGGACTGGCGGCGGCGGTGATGGCATTTCTGCCGGCCGGCGTCGGCATTGCCGGGACGGAGCGTTTTCCGCTCTGTGTCCGGTCTCCCTGCGTGAGCGCGGAGTGTCAGGGGGCACCCTTCAGAAGCCCCTGTGCATCAGAACCCAGTCCGCCCTGCTCCCAGTGTAGGTCAGGGGCCGCTCCGGGAGGCGTAGAAGCGAAGCGCTCTGGCCCATCCTCTCGCCTCTCGCGCCTCTCACGGCTTCATCTGATCGGCGATTTCAGACAAGTCTTTCGGGTAGAGCGTGATTTCGATGCGGCGGTTCGCCTTGCGTCCGTCCTCCGTGTCGTTGCCGGCCACCGGCTTCGTGTCTGCGTAGCCGACCGCCAACAGGATCGTCCGGTCCACCCCGCCCTCTTCAATCAAGTAGCGCACGACGCTGGTGGCGCGGGCCGTGGAGAGTTCCCAGTTGGTCGGGAACCGCTCCTTGAGCTTGACCCCGATCGGCACGTTGTCGGTGTGTCCCTCAATCCGGATCTGCTTGTCGGTCACGCGTTTCAGAATATCGCTCACTTGCTTCAGGACGCTGAGGCCGGCCGGTTTCACCTGCGCCTGGCCCGAATCGAAGAGCACGCGGTCCACCAGGTTGATCGTCAGTCGGTCGCGCACCTGTTTAATTTTGATGTCCCCTTTGGCGATCTCGGCTTCCAACGATTTGATCAGATCGGCGTGGGTCTGCGTCAGACGCTGGATCTCCGCTTCCTTCGCGGCACGTTCCTGCTCCAGACGGGCCTTTTCGGCCTCCCCGGCCTTGAGCCGCTCTTCCTGCTGCTGGAGCTTGGCCGCCAGTTGCTCGCGGTCGGCCGAGGCCTGCCGGAGTCTTCCGATTTCCTGATCCCGCTCGGAGAGCCGCTTGGCGAGATCCTCGGCTCGCGCTCGTTCCGCCTCGAGCAGACCCGCCTGCTTCTGCAACCGGGCGATTTCTTCCTGCGCCGTCGTCGTCCCGGCCAGGAGTTTCTGCTTGTCCTCGCGCAGGGCGGCCGTCTGCGTCTGTTCTGCCGCAAGCGTGACTTCCAGGTCCCGCACCCGGTCGCGGGCCTGAGACAGAGCCGCGCCGAGCCGCTCTTTTTCCTGCAGGGCCGCGTGCAGGTCGTTTGCGAGCTTGGTTTTGTCGTTCTGGAGCTCTTCGATGGCGGTGGCCTTGTCCGCTTGCACTGCCGCCAGTTCGGCCGCGGCTGTTTGCTTCAGGCCCTCCATCTCGGCGGCCGTCTGTTTCTTGACGTTCTCCAATGTCGCACGTGAATCGCTCAATTCCGCCAGCGTTTGTTCGTGGGTTCCCTTCGTCACACAGCCGGTTCCTATCATGGCCAAGAGTGCGAAGGCGGTTGCCGTTGCAAGCTGTCGCATCATGCCCTCCTTGTTGTGAAAACCATTGCGCGTGCGCGTGTCACGACCTCTTGAATGCCCGCTTCAGCAGGATCGGTGAGAGGAACGTGGTGAACACGACCACGAAGAGGATGGCTCCATACTGAGCGTCGTCAAGGACTCGATGGGCGAGGCCCATGCCCGCGAAGATCAAGCCGACTTCTCCGCGGGGGAGCATCCCCAC
>SCVQ01000426.1 GCA_004296865.1 Nitrospirota bacterium | reverse complement strand
GCCGAGCTGGCCAAGCAGCTTGGCGCTCCTGTGGTACTCGTCATCGACGGCAGCGGCATGGCCAGGTCTGCTGCGGCAATGGCGTCGGGCTACGCCGGGTTCGACCCGGCTTTGGGGGTAGCCGGCGTCCTGTTCAATCGCGTCGGCAGCGAGGGCCATTATCGGTTGCTGAAGGAAGCGGTGGAGGCGGAGACCGGCCTAGCCGTCGTCGGCTACCTCAAGCCCGATCCGACCCTGACGATCGGCGATCGCCATCTGGGTCTGGTGACGGCCATCGAACAAGGCTCGACGGAGTTCTATGAGCGGCTTGGCCGGGCCGCAACCGAGACCGTGGATTTAGGCAAGGTGGAAGAGCTGGCTTGCTCGGCTTGTGATTTTGACGAGGCGTCAGTGTCTCCGACGCATCACGCATCACGCATCACGCATCACGAGCCTGTCCGTATCGGCATCGCCTATGATGCGGCCTTCTGTTTTTACTATCCGGATAACCTTGAGTTGTTGGAGGCGGAGGGGGGGGAGTTGATTCGATTCTCACCGCTGAGGGAGACGGCCTTGCCCGATGTGGATGCGCTCTATCTTGGAGGCGGCTATCCGGAGTTACATGGCGAGAGGCTGGCCAACAACGAAGCGATGCGGGGCGCGATCCGGCAGTTTGCCGAAAAGGGCGGGACGGTCTATGCCGAATGCGGTGGCCTGATGTACTTGACCCAGGCCATTCGAGACTTCGACGGACGAGTCCATGAGATGGTGGGGCTGTTCCCGGCTGAGGCCGTCATGCGCAAGCCAGGCTTGACCCTGGGGTACCGGGAAGTGGAGATCGCCAAGCTCTGCGCACTTGGATTGCCCGGCGTGAAAGCCCGTGGCCATGAGTTCCATTATTCCAAGCTGGTGCCGAAAGGACCGCTTGAGTACGCCTGCTCGGTCACGGATGCGCGCGGGGCTGTTCGATCGCCGGATGGCTTGCTGAAAGGCAATTGCGTCGCGCTCTACGCCCATCTGCATTTCCGGAGTCAGCCCAGTCTGGCCGGTGCGCTGGTGGCTTCCGCGCGGGACTGTCGTGAGCGGGGCCTGGCTGCCAGGAGAGAGGCAAGATGACGGACCCAACGGAACACAAGGCTCGCATGGAGCGGCTGAAGGCTTCGGTTGATCGGCGGATTGAGGCAGCCCAGGAGGAAAAGGGCCTGCTGATCGTTTTTACCGGCGCAGGCAAGGGTAAGACTACGGCGGCGTTGGGCATGGCGTTGCGTTGCATCGGCCACGGGATGAAGGTGGCGATCGTCCAGTTCATCAAGGGCGCGGTGGATACGGCGGAGGAACGGGTGCTGAAGAGCTTCGGCGATCAGGTGGTGTTTCTTCGCATGGGGGAGGGGTACACGTGGGAAACACAGGACCGGGCGCGTGACACGGAATTCGCGCAACGAGCCTGGGAGGCCGCAGCCGGGTTTCTGCGCGATCCATCCTATGCGATGGTGATTTTGGACGAGTTCAACATCGCGCTGCAGCACGACTATGTGCCGCTTGCCGAGGTGCTCCCGGTGCTTTGCGACAGGCCCCCCATGCAACATGTGGTGATCACCGGGCGCGGCGCGAAGAAGGAACTCATCGATGCGGCGGATCTGGTGACCGAGATGGGGCAGGTGAAACATCCGTTTCGCAAGGGCATCAAAGCGCAAAAGGGGGTCGAATTCTAGCTCTATGCAGAAAGCGTGTGGACATTGCCATCAGACCTTTGTTTGCCAGCAGGCCGGCGGCTGTTGGTGCGGGACTGTGAAGCTGGATCCGGCCCAGCTTGCCTGGATCAAACAAAAGTATGCCAACTGTCTCTGCCCGCCCTGTCTGGGGGCCGTGGCGGAAGGGACGCTCGGCGAAGGGATGGTCACCTGATGGCCGCGCCAAAATCAACGCGTGTTCGACGCAACGGGCAGTTTTCCGACAAGGAGCGGGCGGCCGTCTATCGGGCGATTTTCGAGCGCCGCGACGTGCGGGAACATTTTCTGCCGGCGCCAATTCCAGACGACGTCCTCTTGAGAATCTTGCAAGCGGCTCACCATGCCGGGTCGGTAGGGTTCATGCAGCCGTGGAATTTCATCGTCATCCGCGAGCCGTCCACCAAGCGCGCCGTCAAAGACCTTTTTCTGAAAGCCAACGGCGAGGCGGCCGCTCGGTATCAAGGCACGCGGGCTGCGCTCTATCGACGGCTGAAGTTGGAGGGGATCGAAGAGGCGCCGATCTCGCTCTGCGTGACCTGCCATCGACAACGGGGCGGGCGACATGTCCTGGGCCGCTCGACGGTGCGGGACACCGATCTCTACAGCACCTGCTGCGCGATCCAGAACCTGTGGCTGGCCGCTCGTGCCGAGGGGGTTGGCGTCGGATGGGTCAGCATCCTGGACCATGAAGCCTTGAAGCAGGTGCTGGGAATTCCCAGGCCCGTCAAGGTCGTGGCCTACCTCTGTCTGGGCTATGTGTCCGAGTTTGCCCCGCATCCGGATTTGGAACGGGCTGGATGGCGGGCCCGGCTGCCCCTGGAGCAGCTTGTCTATCAGGAACAGTGGGGAGCACCGAGCGGAATGAGCGAGGAGGAAGGTTGATGCGCATCACCAAAGTCTACACACGCACGGGCGACGCCGGGAAGACGCGATTGGCCGGCGGGCAGCAAGTCTGGAAAGACAGCCTGCGTGTGGAAGCTTATGGGATGGTAGACGAAGTGAATGCGTTAATGGGGCTGGTGCGGGCCTTCAATGCGGACCTGGCGGAATCGGAGGCCCGCGACCGGCTGGAGGAAAGCTGCCGCTGGATTCAGAACAAGTTGTTTGACGCGGGCGGGATCCTGGCGACGGCGCCGGGGCAGACATTCAAGAATATGCCCAAGGTGAGCGGCAAGGACGTGACCCGCCTGGAGCGGATGATCGACAAATGTCAGAAGGATCTGGCGCCTCTGAAGGAATTCATCCTGCCGGGCGGGGGGAAAGTCTCCGGGCTGCTCCATCAGGCACGCACCGTCTGTCGTCGGGCCGAGCGGATCTGCGTCAGACTGGCGCGTGAAGAGCCGGTGGACCAAGCCATCGTGAAATTCCTCAATCGGCTGAGCGACGCGCTCTTTGTGCTGGCCCGCTGGGCTGCGAAGATGAGCGGCGAGCCGGAATTTCTTTGGGAAAGAAACGTGACGCGTGACAAGTGACGAGTGACAGGTGAGAAGCTGAGCAACAGGACCAAATTCTTTTTACTCGTTACGCGTCACCCATCACCCATCACGGTATTGTAATGGCTGCACGAACGTTGATGATCCAGGGGACCGCGTCGCACGTGGGCAAGTCCGTCCTGGTGGCCGCCCTCTGCCGTCTCTATCGCCGGCGCGGCGTCAAGGTGGCGCCCTTCAAAGCCCAGAACATGTCCAACAACTCCTTCGTCACGCCTGACGGAAAAGAGATCGGCCGGGCCCAGGCGGTCCAGGCGGCGGCTTGCCGTCTGGCCATGAGGACGGACTTTAACCCGGTCTTGATCAAGCCGGAGGGGGATCGTCGCGCGCAGTTGGTGGTGAACGGGGAGGTCTACGGTCAATTGACCGCCAAAGATTTCGGTCGAGTCAGGCGGGAATGTTTTCCGTCGGTCCAGGAGGCGTTTGCCCGATTGTCGCGGGAATTTGACTTGGTGATTCTGGAGGGTGCGGGCAGCCCGGCCGAGATCAATTTGCGTGAACAGGACATCGTCAACATGAGGATGGCCCAGGAGGCCAAGGCGCCGGTGCTGCTGGCCGCCGACATCGATCGGGGCGGAGCCTTTGCGGCGCTTGTCGGGACGGTGACCTTGCTGACTCCGGAAGAGCGCCGCCATGTGCAAGGCTTCCTGATCAATAAATTCCGCGGCGAGGAAGAGTTATTGACCCCGGGGATCAGAGCGGTGGAAGCGATGATGGGGATAAGTTGCCTGGGCGTGATTCCGCACTGGGGGAACTTGCAGGTCCCGCAGGAAGATTCGGTGGGATGGGATGGCTGCTTGAGCAGCCCGCATGACCGAGCGGATGGGCTGGCCATCGGGGTCGCCGATGTGCCCTGTATCGCCAACTTCACCGACTTCGAGTCCCTGCGCCGCGAGCCGGACGTGCAGTTGGTCCGGGTGACTGAGGCGACCAGCCAGTCTTTTGATGCGTTGATTTTTCCGGGGACCAAGAATACGGCCGAGGCGCTGCGGTTCATCAAGGCCAAG
>SCVQ01000425.1 GCA_004296865.1 Nitrospirota bacterium | reverse complement strand
CGCGGGATGTCGAACGATCCTTCTTCAGCGGCCGTACAACCAAGGGATACAGGCTGATTATCTGGTTGAGGGCCTGGCGAAGGCGGCTCAGCTTGTTCTAGGAGAATCAAAACATGGGGATTCAGACCGTCTCATACGTCACCGCTTACCTCGATGAAGTGAAGGCCGTGGCCGCACAACTGTCGGCCAATGCCATTGCCGACGTCATCGACGGGTTGGTGAGGCTCCGTTCAAACGGCGGCCGTCTGTTTGTTTTGGGAGTCGGGGGAAGCGCTGGTAATGCATCGCACGCGGTGAATGACTTCCGGAAAATCGTCGGTATTGAATCCTATGCGCCGACGGATAACGTGTCAGAGCTGACGGCGCGCATCAACGACGATGGGTGGGACACGGCCTATGCCAACTGGTTGAAGGGCAGTCGCCTCGGCCCCAACGACGCGATCTTTGTTTTCTCAGTAGGCGGGGGGCACGTGGAGAAGAACATCAGCGCGAATCTCGTGGCGGCCATCCAACATGCCCAGCACGTCGGGGCAAAAGTATACGGCATCGTTGGGAGGGATGGAGGCTATACGGCTCATGCGGCGGACGCCTGCGTCATTGTTCCGACGGTCAACGCTTCGACGGTTACGCCGCACACCGAATCGTTTCAGGCGGTGGTGTGGCATCTGATGGTGTCCCACCCAGCACTTCAGGCTCACGAGATGAAGTGGGAGTCAGCCGGAAAGTGAGGATCGCCATTGCCGCCTGGCATTTGAGAGACTTCAACGTGGGGCTGGGCCGGTACGGTCGTGCGCTGATCGAAGCCATCGGGCGGGTCGATCGTGAGAACCACTATGAGATTCTCATGCCGGACGACTCGTGTCGATTCCCCGCACGGCCGAATATGCGGTATCGGCTGATCCGATTCCCGATTTTCAAACGGCGGTTCTGGGAACAAGTTGCGCCGCTGCTGAGCGGGTCCCACGACTTGCTGCATCTTCCTTATGACTCCTGCGTGGCCTGGAAGCGCGGAAAACTGGTGGTCACCATCCACGATGTCAAGCCGTTGCTCTTTGGCAGTCCGAGCCAGGGGCGCAATGTGAACAGCATGGTCGAGCGGTTCTTGGTGCGGGATAAATGGGGCCGGATCGACCATGTGCTGACCGACTCACACTGTTCGCGTCGAGACATCGTGGGGCGCTTGGGCGTGCGGGAGGAGCGGGTCACGGTCGTCTATCCAGGGGTTGAACCGGAGCGATTTTGTCCTGCCAAGTCAGGACCGGTCGGCCTGGGCAGTGGCCGCCCGTATGTGTTGTGCGTGGCGGGGGCTGATCCGACGAAGAATGTCGGGGCCCTCGTGGAGGCTTTTGCGAAGCTGCCCCTTCCGATCAGGGGTGCGCATGATTTGGTGCTGGCCGGCGATTTCCGGCGTCGGGTCGATCTCCATGAACAGGTCAAGCGAACCGGCATTGAGAAGCAGACCGTCTTCACCGGAGTGGTCAGTGACGATCGGCTGATAGAGTTATACCAGCAGGCGGTTCTCTTTGTATTCCCTTCCCTCTATGAAGGGTTTGGGTTTCCGGTCCTGGAGGCCATGGCTTGCGGCTGTCCAGTCATTAGCTCGAATGCTTCGTCGCTGCCGGAGGTGGCCGGCGACGCGGCGCTACTCGTCGATCCCACGGATGTCGAGGGACTGTCCGGGCTGATGAAGCGGGTCCTAACCGATGGGGAACTGCGTCGGGACTTGCGCGCGCGCGGCCTTGATCGGGCTGCGGAGTTTTCCTGGGATCGGACCGCGCGGGAGACTATAGCCGTCTACAGGCGAGTGGTCGGTGAGGTTGGCGGTGAAGCCTGACCTTTCGACTATAAAAGTGTGGCCGAATTCTGTATGATTCCGGCAAGGTCATGGGACCAGGCAGCTTGAGTAGCTTGGCGGGGCACTTTTTAGAATACAGGCAGGGAAGTACTGATGCGAATTTTGATCACCGGAGGGGCTGGGTTTTTGGGGAGTCACTTATGTGACCTCTTGATCAGCCAGGGGCACCACGTGTTGTGCATGGACAATTTTATTACCGGGCGTCCTGAGAATATTGCCCATTTGATGGGGGATGAGCGGTTTAAATTTCTGAAGTACAACGTGTGCGACTATTTGCACGTGGAAGGTCCACTCGACGCCGTGATGCATTTTGCCTCCCCGGCCAGTCCGCAAGACTATCTGGAGTATCCTATTGCGACGTTGAAGGTCGGAGCGCTGGGGACGCATAAGGCTCTGGGTTTGGCCAAGGCCAAGGGCGCACGTTTTCTGCTGGCGAGCACCTCCGAGGTTTATGGCGATCCCTTGGTAAATCCTCAGCCTGAGTCCTATTGGGGCAATGTCAACCCGATGAGCCCGCGGGGGGTCTATGATGAGGCGAAGCGGTTTGCCGAGGCCATGACGATGGCCTACCATCGCTATCATGGCCTGGACACGCGGATCGTCCGGATCTTCAATACCTTCGGCCCTCGCATG
>SCVQ01000424.1 GCA_004296865.1 Nitrospirota bacterium | reverse complement strand
AGGGGTTGAGCGGCTGAGGTTCCTGTGATTCCGGGGGTTTTGCAGACGACCCGGAGAACTTGATGTGGACCCCAGCCACCCGCGCGCAGCATACGCGTGTTTCGAAGCGTTACCAGACGGATTTGAGCGATGCCGAGTGGGCGTTGATCGCGGCATTTGTCCCCGAGGCGCGCACGACGGGGCGGCGACGGCAATGGCCGATGCGCGAAATCGTGAACGCAATCTTCTATGTGCTGCGCGGCGGGATTGCATGGCGGCTACTGCCCAAGGACTTCCCGCCGTGGCAGACGGTCTACCGCTGGTTTGCCCGGTTTCGTGACGAATGCCTGTTCGAGCGGATCAACCACGCGCTGGTCGCGCTCGACCGCGAGCGAGCCGGAAGGGACGCCTCGCCAAGCGCAGCCATCATCGACAGTCAGAGCGTCAAGACCACCGAGAGCGGCGGGCCGCGCGGCTACGATGCTGGCAAGAAGATCAAAGGTCGCAAGCGTCATGCTCTGGTCGATACTGACGGCAGGCCGCTGCTTGTCGAGCCGCACACCGCCGATGTCCAGGATCGTGATGGCGGCGGCGCGTTGCTGCAAATCTCGCGCGGCCTCTTCCCGTTCATTGAGAAGGTCTGGGCCGATGGCGGCTATAACCATCACCGTGTCACCGAGGCGACCAGCATCACCGTCGAAATCGTCAGCAAGATCGCCGGGCAGTCCGGCTTTGTCGTCCTACCTCGGCGCTGGGTGGTCGAGCGGTTCTTCGCTTGGATCAATCGAAACCGGCGTCTGGCCAAGGACGTGGAAGCCACCCTCAAATCCGCCGCAGCCTTCCTCTACGCCGCCGCCGCCATGCTCATGATCCGCCGATTGGCTCGGTCAGCGTGAGTTTCGAAACCGACTCTCAAACCTGTTCTCGCGCTTCGGGCTACCGGGAGTGGCTTCATCACCTCTCGGCTTCACCCCCTCGCAAATTGCCGAAGTCCAGAAAAGCTCGTTCCGCCTCACCGCTGGCTATCTCACCCTGCGCTATGCGGTTTCCGCTGGTCGGCCGACCGGCGCGATGGGAAGGCGCGAGTTTCCTGTTGGGGGGACCGGCGTGCTTGCAGGCCATGTCTATCTTGACGAAAACGGCAATGGCCAAAGGGAGCCTTCGGAATCCGGCGTTGCAGGGATCATCGTCATTCTCGACGGTATCCAGTCGGTCAGGACGGACCTTTCCGGCTACTATCGGTTCGACAGGGTTGTAGATGGCCAGCATCGGATCACGGTCAACTCCGATGCGCTGCCGCTGCCATGGTCGATCCGATCGGACGACGCGCTGGGATCGAATGGCATCTGTGGACGCCCCTTTGGATGCAAGCGGTATTTTCGGGTATGTTGGCACGTAGTCGGATGCTGTCATCTGTCCGGCCTCGATGAGCAGCGCCATAGCTGCGGGCCAGTATGGGAGTTCGCGGACCGGATCCATTTCAGCTTTGCGCGCTTGGGTAGCGCTCTGCCATTCCCTGGTTCTTCCGGCCCCGTCTCGCCGACTGTTGTGCCATACCCTCCTTCGACCGCCTACGTCCCCGACGCCTCTGACCGCCTTCTCAGCTTACGCCGAGACCGCGGCCGGAGCTCTGTAATCTTCGTCCTTGGTGAGCAGCGCCCAGACCATCCGCGCCATCTTGTTGGCGAGCGCGACCGAGACGAGCATGCGCGGCTTGCGCGCCAGCATCCGCTCCAGCCATGAGCCACTCTGAGCGCCGCGCCTACTGGCTTGGAGCACCACAGAGCTTGCACCGATGATGAGCAGCCGCCTGATCGTCCGCTCGCCCATCTTGGTGATGCTGCCGAGCCGCTGCTTGCCGCCCGTTG